>NZ_JBFAJA010000101.1:0-46297 GCF_040654975.1 Dactylosporangium sp. NPDC050588
GCCCCTGCCCCGGCGGCGGCGTCGTGTCCAACTGCAGCGGCATCGCCCAGAACAACTGGCAGTTCACCCAGATCACCGCCACGTTCACCGGGTAAGCACACCGCTTCAAGTGAGAGGGCTGGTCCTACAGGGCCAGCCCTCTTCTGTCGGCTTTCCAGGTCATGTCGCTCCACCAGCGTCCGACTTCGGGCGGGGCAGCGAATCGCGGCCGGCACTCCTAGTCTGGCTCCGTGAAGAAGACGGCCGATGATGTTCTTCCCGGCCGACGAACAGGCCGTCGGCCGCATCGACCTCGGCCCCTTCACCCTGGCGCTCAACCGTGCCGACACCATCACCTCCTGGGACGTCGAAGCCTATTCGACGCGGCCGACCCCGTCGCTCGGCCCGAGCCTCTCACCATGGCCGTCCCCTTCTCTGCTGCGCGCCTGAAACTCCACGGGTGATCGCGCAACCGGGCACCCAGACCTGCCCTTCAACGGTCGGACAACAGCTGGGGCAATCCACAGCCGATCGTGCAGCACGTACTGCGGCTCACCGGCGCGCTGCACGTGCTACGGATCGAGCCTGTCGAGGGCGACGCCGGCCAACGGCCGAACACCGGCGGGCAGCCGATACCCTGCTGAGCCGCCTGCCGGTGCCGCCCCCACTGATCAGACCCGGTCGTACAGCAGGCAGAGCGCGCCGCTCGAGGACGGCGTCGAGCCAGCGGGAGAACTCGCGGTCCTTGGGGTCGGCCTCCGGGTTGCCGGCCACCGCCGGCCAGAAGCCGCCGAACCCCTCGTAGTTGACGCGGCCCAGCAGCGCCGTCGTGGCCGGTCCGGTCACGCGCAGCATGTGGGAGCGGGACTCGTCGGTGACGGCGTGCGGCACGATCCAGCCCATGTCGTACGGGCCGCCGCGGCCGGCGATCCGGCCGTCCAGCGAGAGCGTGATGTTGCCGACGACGGTGCGCGAAGTGGTGGTCACGATGCCTCCATCCGGGGCGCCGGCCGATCCGGCGCTGCGCCCAGACTGCCGGTCGCGGCGCCGCGCGCGGCAGAACGGAATGTGGGCAGTCGACGATGACAATTCTCATCGCCGGTAGTGGAGTTTCGTTCCTACCGACGCGCCCGTGCGCACGGCACGCTCGTGCCCGTGACAGCCGTGCTGACCGGCCCGCGCCTGCGGCCGACCGGGTTCCGTGGGCCCCTGAGCAATCGAGTGGGGGACCTGTCGTGGCCGTTCTGTCGCCCTCCGGCGCGATTCCGCGGTACGTCACCTTCTCGCCCATCGTGGCGACGATCGTCCTCGTCGTCGTGCAGTGGGCGTTCACGCTGACCACCCCCGTCGACCTGCTGGTGCCCGTGCTGCTGCTCGCCGGCTTCCTGCCGCTGCACCTGCACCACCTCTGGGCGGCGGCCCACGCCCGGCGGCCGCGGGCGGGCGGATGGACCCTCGCCGCGATGGCGCTCATCCACGCCACCGGCCTCGCCGTGGCCGGCGCCGAGTGGCAGCTCACCGGGGCGCAGCTGCTGGCGTCGGTCCTCATCGTGCTGCGGCCGCCGTGGTCCGCCCTCGCCGCCGCCGCGATCGTGGTCACGGTGGTGTCGTTGCACGTCGCGTTCGTGCCGGACGGCACGCCGGGCTGGTTCTCGGTGGCCCTCATCGACCGCGCGGGCGCGGCGCTCGTGCCCGCGTGGCTCGCCGGGGCGCTGCACCAGCTGCAGGCGGCGCGCGAGGAGGTCGCCGCGCAGGCGGTGCTGGCCGAACGGCTCCGCATCGACGACGAGCTGGCCGGCACCGTCGGCGCGCAGCTGCGGTCCATCGCGGCCGGCGCGGCCGTGCTGCGCGACGCGGCGCCCGGCGCGGCGGAGCCCGACCTCCGCGTCGCCGCGGCCCGGGGCGTACAGCCGGCCGGCTGGCCGGTCACGCTGGCCGCCCAGGCACTCGTTGCCGAGGTGCCCCGGCTCTGGTTGCACGAGGCCTGGAGCGCCCCGATGATGACCGTCGGGGCCGCCGCGATGTCGCTGCTGCCCGGCCGGCGCAGCCGGGCCGCGGGGTTCGTGGTGCCCTACACGATCTGCCTCGCCAATCAGGTCGTGCTCGTCAGGAACCTGCCCACCGGCGACAAGATCTTCGGCCTCGGCTACATGGCGGCCACCGCGGCGGTGTTCATCCTCGCCATGTACGGCACGGTGCAGCTGGTCCGGCTGCTGCGCGAGCTGCACGAGACCCGGACGGAGCTGGCCCAGTCGGCCGTGGAGCGGGAGCGGGTCCGTGTCTCGCGTGACCTGCACGACCTGCTCGGGCAGAGCCTGTCGGCGATCTCGTTGAAGGGCGATCTGGCCGTACGCCTGCTGCCCCTCGACGCGGCCGCCGCGCACGCCGAGATCGCCGGCATCGCGCAGGCGGCCCGCTCGGCGCCGCACGACATGTACGCGATCACCCGCCACGAGCATGCGGTGACGCTGGGCGACGAGGTCACGGCGGCGGCCGCGCTGCTCGCGGCGGCCGGCGTCGACACGGAGGTCGTCGGGGCCGCGACCCCGCACCCGGTGCTGGCGTGGGCCGTGCGCGAGGGCACCACCAACCTGCCGCGGCACAGCGACGCGTCCCGCTGAAGGCCCACGTGCACGGCTTCATCGTCAAGGACGCGCCCGCGGAGGCGCTGGCCGCCGGGGTGCGGCGGGTGCACGCGGGCGAACGGGTGATCGACCCCGATCTGATCGCGGCCGCGCTGGAGACCGACACGTCGCCGCTCACCCCGCGGGAGGCGGACGTGCTGCGGGAGTCGGAGAGCGGCCTGCCGACCGACCAGATCGCCCGGCGCCTCTCGCTGTCCGGTGCCACCGTGCGCAACTACCTGTCGAACGCCATCAGCAAGGTGGGCGCCCACAACCGCATCGACGCCGCCCGCATCGCCCGCAACGCCGGCTGGCTCTGAGCGCCTCTGGCGGGCTTCGGAGCGCCGTCGTGACCCACCGCGGGCCGCCGACCGGCTGGCCCGCGGACCGTCTGGCGCCCTTCCCGTTCGTTCACGACGGGGTCGCCGGCGCGATCAGTCAGGCCAGGGCCGCCGGTGACGGCACCGCCGGCGTCTCGCCCGGACGACGTGCCGGCGCGGCTGTGAGTTGTCTGTGATCTGCCGGCAGCGGGTTTGTCGCCGGTCCGGCGGTGGTATCGGCAGCCTTGGTCCAAATGAGGAGGGGCCATGAAACTCCATCGAATCGGACTCGCACTCAGCACTGCTGTGCTCGCCGGAGTGGGCGCGGTGGGCGTGCCGGCAGTGGCGGGGGCCCAGCCCAGCCCGTCGGCTCCGGCCTGCGGTCCGGAGACCATGGCGCCGGGCATGGGCTCGACGGCCTGCGCGCACGGCTACCGGCACGGGGGCATGCTCAGGAACGTCGAGCACGGCGAGGGTGTCATCCAGACCAAGCAGGGACAGGTGAACGTGGCCATGCAGAACGGCACGCTCACCGCCGTCTCGGCGTCGTCGGTCACCGTCAAGTCGGCCGACGGATGGACCAGGACGTGGACCATGGGCGACAACCTGCGGGTCGTCGAGCATCGGCACACCCTGCAGCCCGGCGCCCTGACCACGGGCACGAAGATCACCATCGCCGGCACGACCAGCGGCACCGGCACCAGCGAGACCTACACCGCCCGGATCATCCGGCTGCACGAGCACACCGGCATGCGGCCGTCGCCGGGCGCGACACCATCGCCGACCGGCATGTAGCGCCGGCGTGAGGCCACCTTCCCGGGTGGCCCGGGCGAAGTAGGTGGAGGCCGATGGACGATCGGGCCTTCGCCGGCATCCTGTCCCGCCGGCAGGAACTGGCGGAGTTGGGCGTGTTCCTGCTGCTGCTCGTGCCGCCGCTGGTGCTGTCGTACTTCGCGGCCGGGCAGACCGCCGTGCCGTTCACTCTGCTGGCCAGTGCGACGATCGCGCGCGACGCGGGTCTCGTCGCGTTGGTCCTGCTGCTGCTCGCCCGTGCCCGGCAACCGGTCGCGGTCATCGGCTGGACCGGCCGCACCGCCTGGCGGGAGGTCGCCTGGGGGGTCGCCCTGACGGTGCCGGTCCTGGTCGGGGCGCAGGTGCTGGACGCCGTCCTGCGGGGCGCGGGCCTGTCCGGGCCGCGGCCGTCCAGCGCGAGCCTGCAGCCCGCACCCGGGGTCGGACAGCTGCTCCTCGCCGTGGCGCTGGTCGCGGTGGTCGCCGTCGCCGAGGAGACGGTCTTCCGCGGGTATCTGATCCTGCGGATCGCCGGTGTCCTCCGCAGCCGTGCGTGGGCGGTGCTGCTGTCCTCGGTGCTCTTCTCCGTCGGGCACGGGTATGAAGGCAGCGCGGGAGTCCTGACCGTGGGTGCGACCGGTCTCGCCTTCGCCGCCGTCTACGTCTGGCGGCACAGTCTGGTGGCGCCGATGGTGATGCACTTCCTGCTGGACTTCCTCGCGATCGTGGTGGCACCCCTGCTGCTCCGCTGAGGCGGCGCGACGATGAGCCGGTGAACGCTTCGTATGCTGGGATGGTGGGGTGTCACCCGGATCTCGCGGTGGAAACCCGGGGCCTGACCCGGCGGTTCGGGGAGCTGCTCGCGGTCGATCATCTGGATCTGTCGGTCCCGCAGGGCATGGTGTTCGGCCTGCTGGGACGCAACGGCGCCGGCAAGACCACGACGATCAAGATGTTGACCACGCTGCTGGCCCCGACCGAGGGCACGGCCAGGATCGCCGGCTTCGACATCGGCACGCAGCCGGCGCGGGTTCGCCGCCTGGTGGGCTACGTGCCGCAGCTGCTCTCCGCGGACGGTGCCCTGACCGCGTTGGAGAACCTGCTGGTCTTCGCCCGCCTGTACCACATCCCCCGGGCGCAGCGGCGGACGCGCATCGATGCGGCGCTGGTGTCGGTGGGGTTGCAGGACGCGGCGCACAAGCTGGTCCGCGACTTCTCCGGCGGGATGATCCGCAGGCTCGAGATCGTCCAGTCGATGCTGCACCGTCCAGCGGTGCTGTTCCTGGACGAACCCACGATCGGGCTCGACCCGGTCGCCCGTCACGGCATCTGGGAGCAATTGCGCAACCTGATCGCGCAGGAAGGCACGACCCTGTTCCTCACCACACACGACATGGAGGAGGCAGACGAACTGTGCGGCCAGGTGGCGATCATGCACCGCGGCACGGTGGTCGTCCACGGGACCCCTGAGGAACTGAAGGCCCGGCTGGGCCCGAACGCGAACCTGGATGACGTCTTCGTCGCGTACAGCGCGGCGACCGAGGAGACGGAGGAAGGAGCGCTCCGCGATGTCCAACGGACCCGGCGCACCGCACGGCGCCTCGGCTGAACGCCAGTTCTCGTACCCGGTACAGGCGGCGCTGCGGCGCCTGGCCGTGCCGCTGCTGTTCGCTCAGGACACCGCCACGATCGTCGACGTCGAGATCCGCAAGCTGCGCCACGACCCGGTCGAGCTGCTGACCCGAGCGGTCCAGCCGGTGCTGTGGCTGCTCGTGTTCGGCAAGGTGATCGCCCACGCCCGGGCGATCCCGACCGGGGACCTGCCGTACCTCGACTTCCTGGCACCGGGGATCCTGGCCCAGAGCACCCTGTTCGTCGCGATCTTCTACGGCATCGCCGTGATCTGGGAACGCGACCTCGGGGTGCTGAACAAGTTCCTGGTCAGCCCCGCCTCCCGGGCATCACTCGTGCTCGGCAAGGCGCTCTCGGCCGGGGTACGCGCCCTCGCCCAGGCCGCCATCGTCTACCTGATCGCGGCCGCGCTGGGCGTGAACCTGGCGTTCGCCCCGGCGCCGCTGGCCGGCGTCGTCGTCGCGCTGGTCCTGGGCGCGGCCGTGTTCGCCACCTTCTCGCTGATCATCGCCTGCCTGGTCAAGACCCGCGAACGGTTCATGGGCATCGGGCAGATCCTCACCATGCCGCTGTTCTTCGCCTCCAACGCCATCTACCCCATCGCCATCATGCCCACCGCGCTGCAGTGGCTGGCCAAGGCCAACCCGCTCACGTACCAGACGGACATCCTGCGCACCCTCATGCTGCAAGGCGGCACCAGCGCCTTCGGGCTGCCGCTGGACTTCGCCGTGCTGACCGGGACGCTCCTGGTCCTCGTCGCGGTGGCGGCACACCTCTACCCCCGGGTCGTGCTCTGACAATGCCGGCTCCTCGCCGCGGTCCTTCCCGAGGTGCCGGTCTGTAAGGTGTGGCGAATGGGGTGGGAGGCGCTCGGGCAGTGGGGTGATGACGTCGCCCGCATCGAGCGGCTCGCCGGCGGCGTCGCCAACGATGTGTGGAGCGTGCGGGTCGACGGACAGCTCGCGGTCGGCCGGCTCGGCCGCCGCAGCGACGCCGACCTCGCGTGGGAGACCGGGCTGCTCCAGCACCTCGACCGTGAAGGTCTGACCGTGCCGGTGCCGATCCCGACCACGGACGGCCGGTTGTTCGCCGATGGTCTGGTCGTGATGACCTACCTGGAGGGCGGACCGCCCGAGACGCAGGCCGACTGGCGTCGCGTGGCCGAAGCGCTCCGTGAGCTGCACCGGTTGACGCGGGGCTGGCCGCAGCGTCCCGGTTGGCGGTCGTCGACCGACCTCCTGCACGCCGAGACCGGGACGAAGGTCGACCTCGGCGCGATGCCCCCGGAGGGCGTGGCCCGGTGCCGGGCGGCGTGGGCGCGGCTCGCCGGACGTCAGACCTGCGTCGTGCACGGCGACCCCAACCCCCGCAACGTCCGCATGACCGCGGATCAGGTCGCGCTGATCGACTGGGACGAGGCGCACGTCGACGTGCCCGACCTCGACCTCGCGCTGCCCGACAACGCCGCCGGCCTCGACGACGATGCGTACGACATCGCCACCCAAGCGTCGGCCGCATGGGAGGCCGCCGTCTGCTGGGACGACGACTACTCGGTCAAGCGGCTCGCCGAAGTCCGAGCGGTCTGACGACGCGACGATCAGGCCTCGACCGTGGCGGGCAACCTGACACCACACCCCGGCAGCGGCAACCCGGCCCCGGTCACGGGGACCTGAGCAGCTCCTGCAGTTGCGGGAGCCGGCCGAACAGGTCGGGAAGGCCGCGCACGCCGTCGCGGGCGGACTCGTGCGACAGCGCGAGCTCGGGGCCGGTGCCCGCCTCGACACCGGCGAGGCAGCGCAGGATGTTCCACCTGATGTGCCCCAGCCAGCCGCCGATCATGAACACGAACCAGCTCGGACCCCACGGCGGCAGCACTCCGCCTCCTGCGACGTAGCCGTCGAGGACCGAGCGGAAGACGGCGGGCTGGATGTCGTCGAAGCCGGGTCCCTTCGCGATGCTCAGCGCGGTGGAGCCGAGCTCGCTGGACAGGTCGAGCATCCCCGAGAGCTCCCAGTCGAGCACCACCGGCCGGCCCTCGTGCGAGAGCAGGTTCCACGGTTGGATGTCCCGGTGGGTCAACACGACGGGGCCCGGTCGCTCGCAGGTGTCGACGAAATGGGCGATCGCGAGGAACGTCTCGACCTGGGAGGCGAGTTCGCCGGCCCAGGGCTGCCGGGTCGCCGTCGCCCGCTCGGCGAGCTCGGGCCAGTCCCGTGCCGTCGGCTCCTCGGTCGAGACACCGGTCCACGCGACGTCGAGCGCGTGGATGCGGGCGAGGGTCTCACCGACCTCGAACGCGTACGCCGCCGGCACTGGCGCTTCGGGCACCTTCTCGCCCTCCGCCCACCGGTGGACGAGCGTGTCGTGACTCGCCGAGACCGGCTCCGGCATCGGGACGCCGGCGGCGAAGGCCGCCCGCTCGAACCTGAACACGTCCTCGACGCGGTATGCCGTGCGGCGGTCGACGAGGTTCAGCTCCTTCACCGCGAACGACCCCTGGTCGGTGTCGAGCCGGTACATCCGGTTGGCGTACCCGCCGTGGACACGGATCATCGGACCGATCGGCGCGCCGAGATGTGAAAGATCCACCCCAAGCACTCCAGGACTGGCAATTCGTCGATGCACCCGCTTTACCGACGGGGCATCAGTGGGAGGTGACCGTGCGGCGCACCCCGGGGGGCGTGGGCTGCGCCGCATGGCCACGTGCTGATTCGCCGAGGGGGGTTGGCGAACCGGTGCAAGCACAATCGAGCTGACTGTACAGCGGCCCTGGATGGTTGACCAGACGGTCGCGCCACCTGGGCGAGCGACCGGCGCCGCACGCCGGGTGGACGGGGGTGATTCAGGGGGTGACCCGCGGCGCCAGGACCGCCACTGGGGCGAACGTCCGGTGCGTGCCCGCCCTACCATCGAATGGTTGCCTCCGCTCGACGGGTTCCGTCCGATCCGTTACACGGGACCGTTGGAGAAGGGGACCGATGATGCAGGCACGCTTGGCGGCGTGGCTGGTACGGCTGGGTCCGCCGCCCCTCGCCGCAGGGATCGCGGTCGGCGTCGGGTTCATCGTCGTGGAGACGCTGCTGGTCTACCCGCTCCGGCACCTCGCCGCCGTGGAGGCCGTGGCCATCGTCTACCTGCCCGGTGTGCTCGTCGTCTCCACCGTGTGGGGCTTGTGGCTGGGTGTGGCGACGTCGATTGTCAGCACACTCGCGTTCGACTTCTTCTACACCCCGCCGTTCTGGCGCTTCGAGACGGAGGACTGGCGGGACTGGCTCGGGCTCTCCGTGTACCTCATGGTGGCCGGGGTCGCCAGCTCGGTGGCGCAGCTGGCCCGCTCGGGGGCGATCGAGACCATCCAGCGGCGCCGGGAGAGCGACGCGGTCGCCGAGCTGACCCGGCTCATCCTCGGCGCCGACGACGTGCGAGCGGTCCTGTCGGAGGCCGCCGCCCGGATCGCGGAGGCCATGCGCCTGCCGTACGCCGCGATCGAGCTCGACGCCGTCCCACCGCACGACGGCCGGGTACAGCTGCCGCTGCAACCGGGCGCGCTCGTCGTGTCCGCGGATCTGCCGGACCGGGTCATGGGGCGCCTGCGCGACGGTGTGGTGCCCGGGCTGGCGACGGTGTTACGGGCCGGCAGGTCGCTGCAGGCGAGCCGGGCGGCGCTGCAGGCACTGCTCACGCAACAGGCGGCGCTGCGGCGGGTGGCGGAGCTCGTGGCCCACGGCGTCGCTCCCGCCAAGCTGGTCGCCGCGGTCGCCGCCGAGGCGGCTGAACTGTTCAACGCGGACGCCGTCCGGGTGCTGCGCCGGGAAGGCACCAGCGAGGTGAGCGTCGTCGCCGAGTGGAGCAGAAGGCCGGGAGTCCAGCTGCTGCTGGGCCAGCGGCTCGACGCCGCCGGCGGCGTCGCGGACCTGGTGCTGCGCGACGCCCGTCCGGCTCGCCTGGATTCCTACCAGGACACCAGCGGCCTGGTCGTCGACATCGCCCGCGCCGAGGGCTTCCGCGCCTCCGTCGGTGCGCCGATCATCGTCGACGGCCAGGTGTGGGGTGTCCTCGTCGGCCACTGGGGCCAGGGCCCACCGCCGTGCGGCACCGAGCACGAGCTCGCCCAGTTCACCGATCTCGTCGCGACCGCGATCGCCAACACCGAGAGCCGCACGGAGCTCACCGCGTCACGGGTCCGGCTCGTCTTCGCCGCGGACGAGGCCCGCCGCGGCATCGAACGCCAGCTCCACGACCACGTGCAGCAGCGGCTCATCTCGCTCGGGCTCGAGTTGCGCATCTCCGAGGCACTGATCCCAGAGGAGCTCGGCGAGCTGCGGTCCCGGCTGTCCGACACCACCGCGGGGCTGAACGGCGCCTTCGAGGCCCTCCAGCAGATCGTCCGCGGCATCCACCCGTCGCTGCTCTCCCAGGGCGGGCTCGTCCCCGCGGTCAAGGCGCTCGCTCGCCGCTGCCCCGTCCCGGTGACGGTCCGCGGCGGGCCGCACCGTCGCCTGCCCGACTTCGTCGAGGTCGCCGCCTACCACGTGGTCTCCGAGGCGCTCGCCGACTCGGCCGAGCACGCCGGCACCTCGGCGATCGAGGTCGAGCTCGACATCACCGAGGATTCGGCGACGGACGCGACCGTGCAGGGCGAGGTCCTCAGCGTGACCATCCGCGACGACGGTGCCGGCAGCCCCGACCCGGGTCCGGGCCTGGCCGACGTGCGCGACCGCGTCGAGGCACTCGGCGGCACGCTGACGCTGACCAGCCCCGCCAGCCGCGGCACGACCGTCAACGCGCGGCTGCCGATGGGCGGCCACGACCGTCAGGATTCGGAGGCCGACTGGTCGTTCGGTGGCACCTGAAGCGACCGGCACCCCGGCACGACCGGCGCGTCACCGATCGGGGTCGCCGTCCGCGCCCGTGAGGGGAATTTCGACGCTGAGACGGGTGCCGGCGCCGCGCGGGCTGTACAGCGTGATGCGGCCGCCGAGCGCCTCGGCGCGGTCTTTGAGGCCGAGCAGGCCGGTGCCGTGGGTGAAGTCGGCGCCGCCGATGCCGTTGTCCTGGACGCTGACACGCAGGGCGGGGTCGGTGGTGACGGTGATGGCGATGCTCGAGGCATGGGCGTGTTTCGCCGCGTTGGTGAGTGATTCGGCGACGATGTAGTAGGCGCTGACCTCGATGGGTTCCGGGAGCCGTCCCACCGTCTGGAGGTTGAGCTCGACGGGGATCGGTGAACGGCGGGCGAGTGACCGCAGCGCCGGACGGAGCCCACCGGCGGTGAGGATCGACGGATGGATGCCGTGCGCGGTCTCGCGGAGCTCGTCGGCGGCGGTCGTGGCCGTGGCGACGGCTTGTTCGAGTTGCTGGGCGACCGTGTCGAGGTCGGGTGGGAGCGTCGCCTGGGTCGCGCGCAGCTGCAGGGCGAGCGCGACGAGGCGTTGCTGGGCGCCGTCGTGCAGGTCGCGTTCGATGCGCCGGCGCGTCTGGTCGGCGGTGGCGACGATGCGGGCGCGGGACGTGGTGAGCTCGGTGCGGCTCTCGGCGTTGGCGATCGCGGTGGCCACGAGCTCGGTGAAGTCTGCCAGGCGGCGTTCGGTGTCCTGGGGCAGCCGGTGGCTCTGGGAACCGACGCCGATGGCGCCCCAGAGCGCGCCCTCGACCGCGATCGGGCTGGCGACCGCGCAGCGGCACGGGATGGGAAGGTCCGCCCAGTTGGGCCGGCCCGCGTCACGGCGGGCCGCCTGGCCGGTGGCCTGCACCGATGCCAGCACCGAGTCGGCTTCGAGCTTGGCACGTGAAGCTGATGGCGGGTCTTCGTGCGGGAAGCCGCCCATGGCGGTCGCCTCGCCGTCCGGCTCGAACCGGACGATCGCCGTGCTGTCGGCGCCGAAGAGGGCCGCGACCTCCTCGGCCACCGCGGTGAAGACGGGGCCGGGGCCGACGCCGTGGGCGACGAGGGTGGCGACGCGTCGCAGGGCGGCCTGCTCGTTGGCGATGCGGCGGTGCTCGGCGTAGAGGTGGGCGTTGTCGAGGGACACGGCGAGTTGACCGGCGATGAGCTCGACGGCGTCGAGCCGTTCGGTGGTGAACGCGCCGCGGATGAGGCGGTTCTCCAGCAGGAGCACGGCGCGCAGCGTGCCGCGGCCGACGATCGGCACGGCGAGCAGGGAGCAGCAGGTGACGTCGGTGAAGTAGGGGTCGCGGGAGAAGCGGTCGTCGCGGGTGGCGTCGTCGACGACGAGCGGGGCAGGTATCCGTTGGGCGTATCGCAGGACGGACAGTGGTGCGAGCTGTTCGTGGCCCGTCCCGGTGACGGGGGTGACGCGGCCGGGCGCGGGCAGGAGCCACTCGCCTTGGTCGTCACTGCTCATGAGGAGACTGACGCCGGTGGCGCCGGCGATCGCGCTGAGGACCTTGACCAGGCGGGTGTGGAGTCCGTCGATACTGGTCTCGGAGCTGAGTGCCTGGGAAGCGGAGAGGATACCGAGCAGGTCGATCGTTCCGGTCGTGACAGTGGCGCGGCGGCGGGACAGGTCGGCCGCCGGACCGACGCTCGGGTCGGGTTGGAACCGCAGCTTCGGGTAGGCCCAGTCCAGTTGCGTGACCTTCGCGGTGGCGCCCCAGTCGAGGTAGTCCTTGCGGGCCTCGACGAGCAGGCCGTAGCCGGCGCGTTCGACGCCGTGGTCGAGGAGAAACCGGGCCGCGCGTTCGGAGATCAGGGCACGGTGCCATGGGCGCTCCTGCTCGATGACGTGGCGCAGCGCGGCGTCGAAGGCGAGGACGGCGGCGCGGAAGTCACCGACGGCCCAGGCCCGCTCGGCCTCGAGCAGCCGCAGCAGGTGCTGGAAGTTGACCGGCACGTCCCTGGCGCGGGCGGCCATCCAGCGCGCCTCCTCGTCCAGCTCCCGCAGCGGGCCGTCCCGCTCTCCCTCGGCGGCGCGGACCTGCTCGGCGAGCGCCAGCCCGTGCAGCAGGTGGACCAGGGCCGCGATGTAGACACCGGGGGACGCCGGCAGCAGCGGTGTCGCCGCCGTGGCGTGCCGGGTCAGGGCGGCCGGATCACCGAAGACGGCGGCGGCGAGCGCGCGGGTCGCATGCGCGTGGAGCTCGGCCAGCGGGTTGTCGGCGTACCTGTCCGCCGGGAGTGCCCAGCCGGCCCTGCTGGACCGGTCGCCGCGCAGCACGCCGGCGAACCACCGGTAGCTGTCGAGCGTCTCGCGGATGTGCGCGCCGCCGGTCTGCTGCGCGAAGGCCAGCCCGGCGTCCACCTCGGCCAGGCAGGTGTCCAGCGGCGCGCAGTCCAGCAGGGCCCCGCTGATCACGAAGTACGTGTGCAGGGCGTTGGCCAGCTCGCCCCCGGCGATCAACCCCTTCCGGGCCCGCCGGGCCTCCTCGACGGTGCGTTCGACCGGCTCGGACCAGCAGCCCACCAGGGAGGACAGGAAACGCACCTGGGAGGTCTCGGGCTCGTAGCCGCGCGCCTCACCCAGTGCCAGGACCCGCCGCATCACCCGCCACCCGGCGGCGTAGTCGCTGAAGGTCGCCATGGCGGTGAAGGCGGTGTGGCTGGCCGGGCCGAGCAGCGGACGGGCGGGGCCATGCTCGATCCAGATCCGCAGCGACTCCAGGCTCAACCAGTCAAACGTGGCCTGGTCGGCGGCGAAGTAGACCGCCCCCAGGATCGCGCTGATCACCCGGGCCACGGCGAGCAGCGTCGGGTCGGTGAGGTCCGGGCGGGCCAGTTCGTCGGCGTCTTCGGTGTGCTCCAGCCACCGGTACAGCAGGGTGATCTGGCGGTCGACCTCCTCGGCGAGCCGATCCGCGGCCGGGACGGCGAGGCCGAGCTCACGCAGCGACTCCAGGCCGAGCGCGACCGCCTCCTGATTGCGGTTACGGTGCATCAGGCTGCGCGCCTGCACCACCGTCGCGTCCACCCGGCCCAGGGCGGTGGGACACAGCCCTTCGATCGTGCGGTACTCCTCGTCCGCCTCCTCCAGGCGGCCCACGCTGTACAGGGCGCGGTGGCGTGCGGTGCTGACCTCGACGAGCGTGGTGACGTCGCCGGGATCGACGAGCGGCACCGCGGCCGCCAGCAGCGCGTTGACCAGGACGTAGTCGCCGATCAGGGCCGCCTGGCCGGCGGCTCGCCGCAGCAGGCCCACCACCCGCCGGCGCTCCGCGGCATCCTCGACGGCGTCGATCACCGGCAGGTACTGCTCGGCCGCCGCCGCGAACAACTCCGGCACGCACGCCAGCCGCCGCGCCAGGTCCAGCTGCAACCCGGCCCGACGCCCGGGCGCCAGCCCGCGCAGGACCCCGTCGCGGATCCGGTCGTGACGAAACCGCACGCCCTGATGCGCACCGGGCTCCACCACCAGAAGACCCTCGGCGAGCGCCGGCGCCAGCCGCCGTTCCAGCACGCCCGCCGGTACGCCGGTGGCGGCCTGCAACAGGCTCAGGTCGCCCCGCCCGCCGAGGCACGCCATCGCCTCCACCACCCGCCGCGTCCGCCCGGGGACCGCCGCGACACCCGCCGGCGGCGACCCGGCAACCTCCGAGCGGACCAGCCGGGCCCGCACGGCCGCCGGATCCCACCGCCACCCGGCAGCGGTCGCGGTCAGCGCACCGTCGCGCCGCAGCGAGTTGAGCAGCTCCACCGTCTCGTACGGATTGCCGGACACGAACGGGTCGATCAGCCGCACCAGCCTGGCCGCCTCGGCCCGCGGCACGTGGAGCATGTCCGCGACGATGGCGACCGTGCCGGGGACAGGCAGGTCGACCAGCCGCAGGTGCCGCACCCCCGCCTGGTCCCGCCACCGCGCCAGCGGCGCCGCCAGCGGATGGGCCGCGTCCACCTCGCCGTCGCGATAGGCGGCGACCAGCAACAGGCCCTCGACCGGCTCCTCGCTCAGCATGAGGTCGACCATGCCCAGCGGCGTGCGCCCCGCCCACTGCAGGTCGTCGGCGAACACCACCATCGGCCGCTTCCGCGAGGCGACCGCCCGCAACGCCTCCACCGACGTGCGCTGCACCCGGGCCTGCGCGGTCAGCGGATCGCCCGGATCGGGCGGCACCCCCAGCAGCGCCGCGAACTCCGGCACCACCGCGGCCAGCTGGCCGGCGTTCGACCCCACCGCACGCAGGATCCGCTCGCGGACCTCGGCCAGCTCCTCCTCCGGCTCGGCCAGCAACAGCTGACCCAGTCCGCGAAACGCCTGATGCAAGGCGTCGAACTCCAGGTCGCGCCGGTACTGGTCGAACTTGCCCGTCACGAACCAGCCGTCGCCGCCGGTCACCACCGGGCGCAGCGCATCGACGAGCGCCGTCTTGCCGACCCCCGGCGCACCGCTGACCAGCACCCCCCGGCACCGGCCGGCCAGCGCCTCCTCGAACGCCACCGTCAGCGTCGCCACCTCCGCGTCGCGTCCCACCAGCCGCGACGGTGGCATCAGCCGCAGCGGCACGTCATGCTCGCCGACCCGCAGCCCCGCCGCAGCCGGGCCGGCGTCGCGCAGCCGCTCCAGGTCGTACACCAGGCCGTCGGCCGTCTGATACCGGTTGCCCGGCTCCTTCTCCAGCAGGTGCATGACGATCTCGGACAACGGCGCCGGCAGCGCCGGGTTCACCTGAGCCGGCGGCACCGGCACCCGCGCGAGATGATCGTGTGTCAGGCGCAGCGGGTCGCCGGAGCCGAACGGCGGCTCACCCGTCGCCAGCTCGTACAGCGTGGCACCCAACGCATACAGGTCGGCCCGCTGGTCCACCGGCCAGCCCGTGCGTCCGGTCTGCTCCGGCGCCAGGTACGCCAGCGTCCCCACGATCTCGCTGTGGTGGGTGAACTCCGGGCGGATCTGCGCCAGCGACGACGCCAGGGCGAAGTCGACCAGGCACGGCGCACCGTCCCGGCAGACCAGGATGTTCGCCGGCGTGATGTCGCGGTGCAGCACACCCCGGCGGTGCATCCCCGCCACCGCGCGGGCCAGCCCCGTCGCCAGCGGGATCAGCTCCGCGACCGCCAGGGGCTTCGCCGGCGCACCCAGACTCGTGCCGCCGACGTCGGCCAGGCTGACCGCGCCCGGGCACCGCGGCACCTCGGCCAGCTGCGCGACGCCCCAGACACCGCGCAGGCGCTCGAGGATCGCCACCTCGTGCTGCACCCGCCGCGCCGCATCCGGCCCCAGCGGCTCCTTGCGGATGACGACGCGCCCATCGACCGACACCCGGCTGACCCGCGTGCGCTCACTCTCGTGGAGTACACGGTCAGGTGGAACCCCGCCCGGCGGCACTTCGCCTGCCCCCATCCGGACACCTCCACGGACGGTCGAATCCCCACCTCTACCGTACTGACGCCCCTTTCCAGGTATGGGCGCCCCCCAAACCACGTTCGGCCCCCAGGGTCGACCGCACGTCGCGGTGATCGCCGACACGCCGCGCGGCGTACCCCAGGGGGTATCCTGAACGGCACAGCGCGGTGAGGAGCAGGCATGCAGATCGACCAGGACGCCCTCGGCGACGTCATCAAGCGGCTGCGGCGCGCCGAGGGCCAGATCCGCGGCGTGATCGCGATGATCGAGGACGGCCGGGACTGCGCGGAGGTGGTCACCCAGCTCGCGGCCGTGTCCCGGGCGCTCGACCGGGCCGGCTTCAAGATCATCGCCACCGGGCTGCGGCAATGTGTCACCGCGGAGGCGGACGACCGGGAGCCGGCGATCGACGTCGCCCAGCTGGAGAAGCTGTTCCTGTCCCTGGCCTGACGACTCCCTGGCCTGACGACTCCCTGGCCTGACGACTCCCTGGCCTGACGACGCGACCTCAGCCGGCGGCCGGGTGGAGCAGGGTCTGGGTCACCACGAACGCGGCGATGACGAAGACGACGTAGGCGAACCAGCGGCGCAGCCGGTCGGCGGGCAGCCGGGTGGCGACGCGGGCGGCGGCCAGCGAGCCGATGATCGCCGCGGCGGTGAAACCAGCCGCGATCCTGTAGTCGACGGTGGTGTCGCCGGCGTGCGCGACGAAGCCGGCCACCGAGTTGATCACGATGATGACCAGGGACGTGCCGACCGCTGCGGTCATCGGCAGGCCGAGCAGCAGGACGAGGGCGGGGATGATGAGGAACCCGCCGCCGACGCCGAACAGGCCGGTGAGGAACCCGACGGCGACGCCGGCACCGACGGACTTGGGCAGGCAGCCGCGCCAGTTCACCCCGCCGCTGGGCAGGGCGCAGTCCCCGCCCTCGCCGCCCGGCCGGCGCAGCATCCGTGTCCCGGCGGCGACCATCATGACCGCGAACCCGATCAGCACGATCCGAGGGTCGAGCAGCCGGTTGACCGCGGCGCCCGCGAACGCCGACACCGCGCCGGCGGCGCCGAACACGGCGGCGATGCGCCAGCGCACCTGTCCGGCACGCAGCCGGGGCAGCACGGCGGCGGCCGAGGAGAGGCCGACCACGAGCAGGGAGGTCGGCACCGCCGCGCGCAGCGGCAGTCCGACGCCGTAGACGAGGGCCGGCACGGCCAGGATCGAGCCGCCGCCGCCGAGCAGGCCGAGCAGGACGCCGATCACGGCGCCCAGGCCGAGTGCCGCGATCATCGTGGGCCCCTCTGCGGGATCGGCAGGTCGCCGGCGGCGCCGCGCGGGGTGTGCCCGCCGCTGTCGCCGGCACGGCCGGCCGCTTTCCTCGTGGCGGTCACGGCCGGTCGGCGGCCAACGACCTGATGACGCTGTCCAGGTCGGTGCGGGGGCCTCGGTTGTAGGGCAGCTTGGCCAGCAGCATCCCCATCACGCAGGTGCCCGACAGCGCGGCGACGGTCAGCCCGGCGCCGACGAGACCGGCGATCCACTTCACCGGCGCCGCCACCACGCTGAGCAGGACCGCGACGAGCACGATCGAGCCGGCGACCAGCCGGACCTGGCGTTCGAGGTCCCAGCGGGCCCGGCCGCGGCGAACCGGCCCGCCGGCGGCCTGCCAGGCGGTCATCCCGCCGTCGAGCACGCGCAGGTTGGGCAGCCCGGCCGCGGCGAGGGCCTGTTCGGCCTGGCCGGCCCGCTGTCCGGAACGGCAGACCAGGACGACCTGTTCGTCGAGGTGGGCGAGCAGTTCGTCGCGGTGCTCGCGGAGCAGGTCGAGAGGGACGTTGTAGGAGCCGGGGATGTGGGCGGTCTCGAACTCGCCCGGGGTGCGCACGTCGATGAGGCGGGGCGGGCCGCCGGATTCCACGAGGTGGCGCAGGTCGTCGACGGGCAGGGTGGAGGTGTTGGCCACGATCAGCTGTCTTCCTTGTCGGTGGTGACGGTGGGCAGGCCTGCCGCAGTGGCCTGCGCGTAGGCGTCGTCGATGTGCACGACGCGGCGGCCGGCGCGGACGAGCAGGCTGGTCGCTGCCGCCGCCCGGTAGCCGGAGCCGCAGTGCACCCAGATCACCCCGTCAGGCACGGCGTCGAGGCGGTGCGGCAGGTCGGGCAGCGGGATGTGCGCCGCGCCGTCGATGTGGCCGGCCCGCCACTCGTTGCTCATACGCACGTCGAGCACGACGTCGGGGGCGGGCAGTCCGTGCGGGGGACGGCCGTCGCGGGCGGCGGCCAGGTCGGCGAAGGTGGCGGTGGTCAGCTCGCCCAACCGCGCGGCGTCGCCGCCGGCCAGCTGCCGCGGGGTGCCGGTGGCCGCGGCGGCGGGGCGGTCGATGCCGATCCGGGCCAGTTCCCGCTGTGCGGCGGCGACCTGCTCCGGTGACTCCCCGAGCAGGGTGATCGGGGCGCCCCACGGGGCCAGCCAGCCCAGCCAGGTGGACATCGGTCCGTCCAGGCCGAAGCTCAGCGTGCCGGTCAGGTGCTGGCGGGCGAACGCCTTGCGCGAGCGCAGGTCCACCACCCACTCCCCCGCGGCGATCCGGGCACGCAGCTCGTCGGCGCCGGCGGGCCGGACGGGGGTCAGGTCGATCGCGTCGGCGCCGTCGGCGTTGCGGGCACCCATGTGGGCGTAGTACGCGGGGTAGGCGTCCAGCCCGGCAAGGGTCGTGGAGACGAAGTCGTCGGCCTCCAGCCGCAGCACCGGGTTGGCGGACCGCTCCCTGCCGATGGTGGACTCCGACGCGTCGGACTGGGTGGCCGAGCAGAAGCTGCCGAACCCGTGCGTAGGCCACACCTGCGCACCGTCGGGCAGCAGGTCGGCCAGCCGGCGGGCGGAGGCGTGCTGATGCCGGGCCAGGGTGTGGGCGTGCTCCTTGCCGAGCAGGTCGGTCCGGCCGGTGGTACCGAACAGCAATGATCCGCCGGTGAACACCCCGACGGGTCCGGTCGGGCCGTGCAGCACGTACGACAGGTGGTGGAACGTGTGTCCCGGCGTCGCCACCACGGCCAGCCGTAACCGCCCGGACACGGTGATCTCGTCGCCGCCGGTCACTGCCACCCGGTGGAAGGCCACCGCGTCGGCCGCCGCCACCAGGTACGCCGCGCCGGTCACCTTCGCCAGGGCCAGCCCTCCGGAGACGTAGTCGTTGTGCAGATGGGTCTCCACCACGTGCGTGATGCGCACGCCGAGCCGGCCGGCCAGCGCCAGGACGCGGTCGATGTCGCGCTGCGGGTCGACCACCACCGCGACCTGGCCGTCGTGGGCCAGGTAGCTGCGGTCACCCAGGGACGAGGTCGCCACGACCTCGACGTCGATCGTCATTGCTGTTGTCACCTTTCGTCGTTGCCGGGTGTCTCCGCCGGCGGCCTGCGCACATCCAGCGGCACGCCCGACCGGGCGCCGCGGTCCCGCAACTGCCCGACGCTGTGCTCGCGAACGGCCAGCAGAACTCCTCAAAGATACCCTCGGGGGTATGTGTGGAACGTACGCCCGCCTTGGCTCCAATATACCCCCGGGGGTATCCGACGGCGTGTGGAGATCGTCACCCTCGGCGGCATCCCCGCACCTGGGCGCGGTGCCGCCGGCGCTGGAGGCCGGCGGAACACGGCCCGGAGCGGCCTGCTACCGGCCCGTGCTCCCGGCGTCGTACCCGTCGGGGGTGACCAGGCCGTTCTGGTAGGCGAAGACCACCAACTGCGCCCGGTCCCGCGCACCGACCTTCGCCATCGCGCGCGCCACGTGGGTCTTCGCGGTGAGCGGGCTGACCACCAGGCGGACCGCGATGTCGTCGTTGCTCAGTCCGGCCGCGACGAGTTGCACCACCTCCCGCTCCCGGGCGGTGAGCAGGGCCAGCTCCGGCGGCTCGGGCCTCCGCCTGGCCGCGGGCCGCCCGGACTGGACCGAGCGTCGGATCACCGCCCGGGTGACGCTCGGCGACAGCAGCGCGTCGCCCCGGGCCACCACGCGCACCGCCTGCACCAGTTCGTCCGGGTCGGTGTCCTTGACCAGGAAGCCGCTGGCGCCGGAGCGCAGGGCGGCGAACACGTCGTCCTCCTCGGCGAACGTGGTCAGCACCAGAACCCGGACCCCGGACAGCTGGGCGTCGCCGGTGATCAGTCGCGTGGCGGTGACACCGTCCACATCGGGCATCCGGATGTCCATCAGCACGACGTCCGGGCGCAGCTGCCGGGCGAGCGCTACCGCCGTGCCTCCGTTGCCGGCCTCGCCCACGATCTCGATGTCGGGCACACCCTCCAGCAGCGCCCGGAAGCCGGCCCGCACCAGGGTTTGGTCGTCGACGAGCAGCACCCGGATCACGACACCCCACCTTCCGGCGCCTGCGGCGCATCCCGAGGCAGTATCGCCCGGACCTGGAAGCCGCCGCCCGGCCGGGGACCGGCCGTCAGCCGTCCACCCAGCATCTCGACGCGTTCCCGCATGCCCTGCAGGCCGCGCCCACTGGGAGGTGTACCGCCCGTCGCGTCCAGCGGTGCGGCACCGGCGTCGTGGCCCGGCCCGTCGTCGCGTACCTCGACGGTCACCGACTCGGGCGTCGCCCGCAGCAGCACCTCGGCGCCGGCCCGCTGCCCGGCGTGCCGCAGCACGTTGGTCAGCGATTCCTGCAGCACCCGGTACGCCACCTGATCCACCGGTCCCGGCAGCCGCTGGTCGGCGAGGTCGCCGTCCACCTCCACGCGGAGCCCGGCGGCCCGTACCGCGGCCAGCAGGTCGGGCAGCCGGTGCAGGCCGGCGTCCCGGTCCGGCAGGGCGGCCGGATCCGCGGCCGGATCATCGGAACGCAGCACGCCAAGGGTGGCCCGCATCTCGGTCAGCGCCGCCCGGCCGGTGCCGCGGATGGCCTCCAGCGCCTCCCGGCTGCGCTCCAGGTCTCGGTCCAGCAGCTGCAGCGCGGCGGCTGACTGCACGGTGATGGTGGCGATCGCGTGCCCCACCGTGTCGTGCAGGTCCCGGGCGATCCGCAGCCGCTCCTCGCTGACCCGCCGGCGCGCCTCCAGCTCACGCTCCCGGTCGGCGCGGGTCAGCCGGAGCCGCACCTCGGCGGCGTACGCGGCCCGGCTGCGCATCAGCGCGCCGAGCAGGATCGCCACCGCGATCGTCGCGGCCTGCGGCAGGAACGCGGAGAGCACGTCCAGCGCCGGCGTCCTCCGGTGCGCGATCAGCGCGATGGCACCGGCGCTCAGGAAGAACACCGGCACCGACACCGCCCACCACAACCGCCCGGCGCGGGTCGCGTCGTACAGGGGCACCGCGAGCACCAGTCCCGGCGGGAAGCCCGGATAGTTGAGGGCGTAGAACAGCAGCAACACCGCCGCGACCACGTACAGCACGACCGTCGGGTAGCACCGGCGC
Organism: Dactylosporangium sp. NPDC050588; assembly: GCF_040654975.1. Classification (NCBI taxonomy): domain Bacteria; kingdom Bacillati; phylum Actinomycetota; class Actinomycetes; order Micromonosporales; family Micromonosporaceae; genus Dactylosporangium; species Dactylosporangium sp. NPDC050588. The sequence goes on from NZ_JBFAJA010000101.1 coordinate 21,059, forward strand.
ACCAGCAACGGCACCGCCATCGCCACCCCGAGCGCGTACGCGAACCAGTCCCGATCGACCGAACCCACTTCGCGGCCGGTCGCGATCGCGATCTCGTCCGCGACCAGCACTGCGAGCACGATCCCGGCATCGACCATCCAACGCCGCGACAACGGTCCGCCCCTCAACACGCGCCCACGGTAGCCGCCCGGGCCGGTCCGCCGGCGGCCCGCCACAGGAACACCGCCAGCACCAGCATCCACGTGACGAACAGGCCGACACCGAACAGGGAAGAGCCGCCTTCGACGGTCCGGCCGAGCACGCTGAACGTCGATCCCAGGGCGAACACGCCGGCCGCGACGAGCCCGCCGGCGCCGAGCCACCTCGGCAGCAGCCCGGTACGAAGCACGCTGAGGGAGACCACGGCGGTGAGCGCGGCGATGCTCCACACGACCGGCGTGCGTCCTTGCAGCTGGTTCAGTGCCAGCACCGCCGACAGGTCGGCCGCGTCGGCGGCTCCGACGAGCGCGGTCTCGGCGGCCTGGGACACGAACCCGAGCGCGACGAACACCGTGCCGATGATCGTGGTCGCGGTGGCAAGCGTGTCCTGACCAGCCTTACGTATGACCGGGGCCAGGGCCGCGACGAACACGACCGCCGCCAGCAACGCCGCGCCGACGGCGACCTCGCCGGCCACCAGCGCCGACCGGTGCGCCACGTTGAACGCGGCGACAGCGGCGGGGGTGTCCCCGTCCGGACCGAGCCCTTGCAGCAGCCGATGGACCACGTAGAACACGTCGAAGCCGAATGCCCCGAGGGCAGCCGTACGCAGCGCGCGGCGGCCGGTGACACCGGCGGTCATGCCGGACGAGGAAGTGCATGCGATGGACATGCCACGAGACTGTCGCAACCGGCCGCCGCGATCGTCCGCCGGCTGGAGACAGTCGGGGAAGCGGCTACTGCGCCGGCGTACTCCGCTGGGAGTACGCCGGCCCGCGTGGGTGCCCGCACCCGCCTGAACAGCAGCCGTCCGCCTGCGATCACCTCGAAGAGGACCGGGGCCGCGCCGGCCATAGTGGGAGGACGAGGCCGTACCTTGGTCGGATCAAGAGGATCGTGTACGTAGGAGTCCCGCCGACCTGCCGCCCGTCGCAGCACGGTGCAGCTGCAGCCCTTCGGCGTCGCCGGTCGCGGCGTAGGTGTGCAGCGACGCCATCAGGCGCGCGAGGTTGGGTGGGCAGCAGGCGCAGGTGTACCACGGCAGCCGCTGCCCGGGGGCGTCCTCGTCGTCGCCGTCGTGGCCGGTGCGCAGCTGCAGCGGGTTGGAGTAGAAGAACGCGGTGCCGTCCAGGGCGGTGCCGGCGGCGATGCCGTTGTACAGCAGCCGCTCCATCTCCTCGGCGTAGCGGGCCTTGCCGGTCGCCAGCAGCAGCCGCCACGCCCAGTGGAAGCTGCCGATCGCCGCGCACGTCTCGGCGTACGCGCGGTCCGGCGGCAGTTCATACGGGTCGCCGACGCCTCGTCACGGTGCCGGGATCCCTGCCCGCCGGTGATGTAGGTCTTGGTCATGACGGCCGAATCCCAGAGCCGCTCCGCGGCTTCCAGCAGCTTGGCGTCGCCGGTCTCGACGGCGACCCCGTCCACGGCCAGCGTGCCCTGCCCTGCCGCCTCGTCCCCCGCGCCTCCACCGCCGTCGTGGCTCCCCCCGGCGGCGCCGACCGCTGACCGCCCGGATCAGGGGGCGGCGCGGACGACGATGCGGACGGGTTCGCTGTAGGCGATCCGGCCGTAGGCGCTGAGCTTGGGCTGGGCCCAGAACTCCCCGGGTGGCGTCCCGACCGGGACGGTGACCGGGAACTCGACGCTCAGTGTGGACCCGGGCGCGACGGTGAAGCCCTGGATCGGCTCGTCCGTCAGCGGCCAGATGTAGTGCGGGGTGATGAGCTGGGCGTGTCCCCGCAGCGGCGTACGCAGGTCATGGCTCACCCGCACACGGACGTGACCGCGTGCTCCCGGGGCCAGGGTGAGCTCCGTGACGTCGGCGCGCGCGTGCAGCAACGGTCCCGGCGCGGGCCGTCCCACGGGCACGACGAGGGTGTCCTGGAGCTGCTGGCCCTGGTGGGTGATGCTCGCCGCGACCGCATACCAGCCGGGTTCGGCGCCGTCGGGTGCCGTGACGGTGACCGGCACGCTGACGTGGCCATCCGCGGCGACGGTCACGGACCTCGACCGGGGGGTGGCGGTCCACCCCTCCGGCGCCTCGACGAGCAGCTCGCCGTCGTAGCCGGCGTCGGTGTCGTCGCAGACGATCTGCGCGCACAGCCGCACGCCGTCCCCTGACCGGTCGTCCGGCCGGAGGGTGAGCGTGACCGGCAGGTTCCCCATGGGGGCGGGGCCGCAGTTGTGCAGCCAGTAGCGGGTGAACACGGGCTGCACCGGTTCGGTGGCCGCCGCGAGCGCCGTCCCGCCCCGTTCGGCGCGAGCCGGTGACAGGGCCAGCGACGTGATCCGGTACCCCTCGACGTCCAGCCGCAGCTGCCGGCCGTCGTGCTCGACGGACGCGCCGGGGCGGTCGAGCAGGTCGGCGGTCGCGGCCGAGGCGATACCGGCGGCGAGGCGGATCGCGACGCTGCCGGAGCGGCCGTGTGGCTCGTAGCCGCGGACGATCAGGCTGTCGCACGCGTCGGCGGGCACCGTGGAGCCGGTGGCGAGCGGCTCCCCCAGCGGCTTGACCGTGGTGACGACGAAGTCCCCGGCGGGCTCGACGCTCAACAGGGATCCGGTGGCCGGCAGCGCCCCGTCGCCGGCCGGTGCGGCGGTCGCGGCGAGCGGATGGTTGACGGACTCGCCGGCGGCGACGAACCCGGCGGCACGCCATCCGCCGGCACCGCTCACCAGGTGGTACTCGAAGCGCCGGCTGGTGAGGTGCTGGAAGCTGCGCCCGCCCGGCGCGTTGAGGTCCGGGAAGTTGATCGCGGTTCCGGTGGGCCAGCCCGTGCTCGCGCGGGTCAGCGACATGTTCAGCGTGCCGTCGGGCTCGACCGCGAAGCCGGGGGTGCCGCGGTTGAGCAGCGCGACGGCGTAGTCCTCGACGGCTGCCTCGTTGTGGTGCAGGCCGGACGGCTGCGTGACGTCGACGTTCGCGTCGCCGAGGTCGTCGAGGAGCTCGGTGAGGGCCTGCCGCTCGGCGTCCGCGTCGGTGCCGGCGATCAGCAGGACGGGCAGGTCCCGGATCGAGCGCACGTCGGCGCCCGGCTGCCAGACCTCGCGCAGCGGCCGCTCTGCCGGGATCCAGAGGCGGGCCGTGCCGGTGGCCGCGAGCTGCGTGGCCAGTTCGGCGGCGTACGGCGCCGGCGCCCGGTCGAGGAGTTCGGCGACGAACCCGTTGCGCTGCGGGGTGCCGACCGCGACGCGGCAGTCGGGGAGGTTGGAGTCGGTGTCCAGCGCGCCGTACCGGTTGCCCGTCGCGTTCGTGACGGTGGCGGTGACACCGGCCCGGGCCAGCGCGACGGCGAGCCGCCGGGTCGAGGGCCGGCCTTCGTCGCCGTCGGGGACGACGAGCTCGGCGATGGACACCGCACGCGAGCGCTCGGAGCGGCCCTGTGGAGCGTGCAGACGTACAGTCAACGCCGCGCCGAGGCCGAACCACTGGTGCGCGGTGTTGTCCAGGGTCCGGGGGTGCTCCGCCGCGTCGGCGTCGAGCAGGGCGTAGCCGCGGCCGATGACGGCGGCGGCGGTCTCGCTGACGGGCATGCCGCCGGGGACGTCGCAGGGCACGCGCACCCGCAGGAGCCGGTCGGTGGCGGCGAACCCGTCGATGTCGGTGGCGAAGTCGATGCGGTCGATGCCGTGCCACAGGGTGCTCTGCTGCGTGTAGCGGCATCCGTCGACGTCCGCGGTGGCCGTGATGCGCTCGCCGATCGGGCAGCGTTCGACGGTGACGGTCGCCGCGGTGTCCGTGCTGCGCCAGGCGACGGCGTGCGGGAGCAGGTGCCACGGGCCTTCGCCGAACTCGGGGTGGTCGCGGTGCTCGGCGACGCAGACGAGCTCGTTGCCGACCCGGCCCGGCGGGAGGAGGTCCCGGCCGGCGGCGAGGTCGGTGATCTCGGTCAGTGCGCCGCCCCGCGCGGGATCCGCACGGACCCGGTAGCGGTCGTTGGCGATGCCGGTCGCGTCTACGACGTGCCACGTGGACGCCGACGGCCGCGCGCCGCCGGGCAGCAGGCGGTAGGTGCGGTAGCCCATCGACGGCACGTCGCGGGCGACCCACCGCAGCAGCGCACGGCCCGGCCGGCCGTCGGCGGCGGGCGTGAGGGCCTCGGTGAGGTACGGGACCGGGACCCCGCCGTCGTCGGTGAGCGTGACGCCCGCGGCCGGGTCGAGGTCGATCTCCAGGCCGACGGTGTCCGTCCGGGGGTGCGCGAGGGGGTTGAACACGACGACGGCCGCGCCCTCCCCGCGGGTGTCGACGTGCCGGGTCAGGTGCCGGCGGGCGGACCGGTCCACGTCGGCGGCCAGGTCGTGCGCCTCGCGCCAGCCGGCGACCAGGTCGAGGTAGACCTGGTCGGACTGGGTGCCGGTGACCGCGTCGTGGTGCGCGCCGAACAGCAGCAGCCGCCACGCCTTGTCGACGGCCGCGGCGGGGTAGGCGGCGCCGTGCAGCGCGGCGAACGTGGCCCACTTCTCGGCGTCCAGCAGGAGCGTCTCCACCAGGCGGTGGGCCTGCTTGGTGTCGATCGCGGTGACGTCCTTGCCGGTGTAGATCGGGTTCATGTCGCGGGTCTGTGGCGTGGCGTGCACGCCGCTCGCGGCGAGCTCGTCCCGCACGGCGGCGAAGAAGTCGCGCGGCAGGCCGTACCGCAGCCGCACCTGCGGGAATCGCTGCTCCCAGGCGGCGTGCAGGTCGGTGACCCAGCGCATGGGAGGGCTGAAGTCGCTGCCGAGCGGGATCATGACGTTGCGGGTCGCGGCGGCCGGGCTCAGCTGGGTGAACAGCTCGTGCAGCTCCCCCGCCGCGGTCTGCGGGTCCTGGGCGGCGTCGAGGCTGAAGCCGGCCGAGTAGTGCCCGGCCATGTAGTGGGTGAGCAGGCCGTCCCCGCCGGGCGACACCCATTCGAACTCGGTGGGGAACTGGACCGGCGCGAACGGCTTGCGATGCTCGCGGATGTTCCAGCTGGTCAGCATCGGCCCCCACTGGTGGTAGGGGCCGCGGGCGAACGCGATCGAGGTCAGCCCCGCGCCGGCCATCACCTGCGCGAACTGCGGATCGTGGCCGAAGACGTCCAGCTGCCACGCGGTGGCCGGGACTCCCCCGACGACGTGCCGCTGGAACCCGGTGCCGTGCACGGCGTTGCGGATCGTCGTCTCGATGCCGGTGAGGTTGGTGTTGGGTTCGTTGTAGGTGCCGCCGACCAGCTCCAGGCGGCCGGCGGCGATCAGTCGCCGGATGAGCTCCCGGTCCTCGGGATAGGTGTCCCAGTACGGCTTGAGGTAGTCGACCTCGGCGAGGATCACGCTGTACCGCGGATCCTCCTGGATCTTCGCCAGGTGCGCCTTGACGAGGCTGAACGCGCTGTGCCCGGGCCAGGCGTAGCGCGCCTGGCCCTCGTCGTCGGCCTGTTGATCCTGCGGTTCGTCCCACGTCTGGGTGTACGCGGACTGGGTGTTCCACCACACCGGGTCGTAGTGGAAGTGCGGGATGAGCCAGACCGTCCAGGTCACGCCTTCACCGCACCCTGCATGATCCCGCCGATGATCTGCTTGCCGAGGAAGAGGAACACCAGCAGCACGGGCGCCGTGCTGATCAGGGTTCCGGCGAGCACGAGCGAGTAGTCCATGTAGTAGCCACCGGCCAGTGTGGACAGTGCGACCTGGGCGGTCGGGTTGCTCTGGCCCAGGGCCAGCAGCGGCCAGAAGAAGTCGTTCCAGGCGTTCATGAAGGTGAACAGCGCGAGCACCGCGGCGACGGGCCGCGCCGCCGGCAGCACGACGTGCCAGTACAGCCGGTGCGTCGAGCATCCGTCCATCCGGCCGGCCTCCAGCAGCGCGTCGGGCAGCGCGTCGGAGAGGTACTGGCGCATCAGGAAGACGCCGAACGCGGAGGTGGCCGCCGGGACGATGACCGCCTGCAGGTGCCCGGTCCAGCCCAGCCACTGCGACATCATGATGTACAGCGGGATGATGCCCAGCTGGACCGGCACCATCATCGTCACGAGCAGGAACCCGAGCAGGGCGTTGCGGCCGCGGAACTTGAGCTTCGCGAACGCGAAACCGGCCAGCGTGCTGGTGAGCACGACGCAGACCGTGACCACGGTCGCGACGATGATCGAGTTGAGCAACGCGAGGCTGAAGTTCGCCTGGGTGTACGCCCGCTGCAGGTTCTCCCACAGGTGGCTGCCGGGCAGCAGCCGGGGTGGCCAGGCCCCCGCCACGGAGTTGTCGTTGGATGCCGCGACCACCGACCAGTACAGGGGAAACGCCGACACCGCGGCGATGAGCCCCAGCAGCAGGTAGGTCCTCTTTCCGGCGCGGCGCTGGGCCGGCGCCGCGGTCCGCCCGCGGACCCGGCGGCCGCCGGTCATGGCACGGGAAACCGGGATCAGGGTCGTCATGAGGAGCTCCGAATACGTCGGGACAGCAGGTAGTTCACGCCGACCGCCAGCACGATGATCATGAACATGGCCCAGGAGACCGTGGCGGCGTAGGAGTACTTGCCATGGGTCCAGAACTGCTCGTACACGTACATGGCGAGGGTCTGGAACTGGCGGGAGTCGCCGCCGGTCGGGCTCATGCCCGGGTTGAACATCAGTGGTTCGGTGAACAGCTGGATCGTGCCGATGGTCGACATGATCACGCTGAAGATGATGGTCGGGCGCAGCGCCGGGACGGTGATGGTCCGGAACTTCCGGAACTGGCCGGCGCCGTCGAGGTCAGCCGCCTCGTAGAGGTCGTCCGACACGGCCTGCAACGCGGCGAGGTAGATCAGGGCGTTGTAGCCGGTCCAGCGCCAGGTCAGGATGACCGCCAGCGCCACCCACGACTGCCAGGTGCCCGCCTGCCAGTCGACCTTGCCCAGGCCGAACAGGCTGAGCACCCAGTTGATCAGGCCGACGTCCCGCCCGAACAGCTGGGCGAAGATCACGCCCACAGCGGCCACCGAGGTGATGTTGGGCAGCAGCACCCCCATCCGCAGCAGGGTGCGGCCTCGCATCTTGCGTTGCAGCAGGTGGGCGATCCACATCGCGAGCAGCAGCTGCGGCACGGTGCCCAGCAGGCCGATCACGGCGGTGTTGCGCAGCGCGTTCCAGAAGAAGTCGTCATGGATGAGCCGCACGAAGTTGCCCAGCCCGACGAACGTGTCGTCACTGCCGGGGATGTCCCGGTTCCACTGGGTGACGGCCATCCAGCCGGTGTAGAGCAGCGGGAACAGCCCGAACGCCGCGAACACCACGAAGAACGGTGCGATGTAGAGGTACGGGGTGCCGCTCACGTCGAACTTGCGGCGCAGGCTCGGCCACCGCTCGACCTTCTCCGGCGGCGCGGCCTCCGGTCGCTCGGGCAGCACCGGTGGGGGTGCGATCACTGCCATCAGGCTCGTCGTTCCTTTCTACGGCTCGGTGGCATTCGCGACGTCCTTGAGGACCTGGCGCCACGACTGTTCGGGTCGCTGCTTGCCCTTGTCGACCCGGTTGATCCCGAGGCCGATCAGCGGGCCGATGTCGCCGTCCTTGGGGCCCTGGTACTGCGGCCGCAGGGTGCTCGCCGACTCGGTGAAGATCCGGCCGGTGGGCGCGTCGTTGAAGAACGCGTTGGTGTTGCCGAGCACCGCGGGGTCGTCGTACAGCGCGGCCTGGCTGGGCAGGTGGCCCTGGGTGCGGAAGATCCAGCTCGCCTGCTCGGGTGCGGTCAGGAACCTGGCGAGCTCGGCGGCCTCCTTCCGGTGCTTGCTCTGCTTCGGCACGGTCAGGAACGAGCCACCCCAGTTGCCGCTGCCGCCGGGGATCTTGGCGATGTCCCACTTGCCGCTGGTCTGCGGCGCGTTCTGCTTGATGGTGTCGGTCATCCACGCCGGGCAGGCCACGGTGGCGAACGATCCCCGCTGGAACCCGGCGTTCCACTGCTGGCTGAACGTCGCCAGCTTCGCCGACTGGCCCGCCTGCACGGCCTCGACCGCGAGGTCGAACGCCTCCTTGACGGCCGGATTGTCCGACACCACCACCTCGTTGTCGGCGTTGGTGTAGCCGACCGGAGCCTGGTTGATGATGGCGTTGAAGACGTTGGAACCGGAGTCGAACCACGCGACGCCGTCGGGCGCGTTGGCCTTGAACCGTTTGCCGGTCGCGATGTACGACTGCCAGTCCGGCCACAGCGCGGCCACCTCGTCGCGGTCGGTCGGCAGGCCGGCCTGCGCGAACAGGTCCCGGCGGTAGCACATCGCCAGGCCGCCGACGTCCGCCCCCAGCCCCATCAGGCTGCCGTCGGGGCCGGTCGCCTGCTGCGACTTCCACGCCAGCCACTGGCCCGGGTCGGCGCCGTAGTCGCGGAAGTCGACGAACTTGTCGGACATGACCTTGAACTGCGAGATGTAGCCGCCGTCGATGGCCTCGATGTCGCCGGTGCCCGATCCGCCCAGCAGGTGCGCCTGCAGGTTCTTGTGGTGGTCGTCGTACGAGACCACGTGCTCGACGATCTTGACGCCGGGATGGCTCTGCTCGTACTTGGTGTACAGGTCGCGGTAGCCCATGTCGCCGAAGATCTCGACCACGAGCTGCGTCTGGCCCGGCTTGGCGGCACCACACGCGCCGACCGAGGCGACGAGCGCCAAGCAGCCCAGCATCAGCGCGGTCAACGCTGCGGGCCTGCGGGTACGCATCGGATCTCCTTCAGGTGTTCGGACTGCTGGCAGGATCGGACGCGAGGAACGCAGCGCGCGGTAGCGCCACACGACAAGTGCGTCATCGAATCCGGGATCGGCCGAGGGCCGTCGCCGGCCCGGTCGACCCGGGCACGGGCGCGAGGCCGCGGCGGAGGCGCTAGCAGGACGACGGCTTCGTGCAATGCGGTCACAGCGCAGTGCACCCGGCCTTCGCGGCGGCGGTTGACGCCGGCCGCAGCGAACTCCGCGGGAACGGCACCAACTGCCGGAAACCCTAGCCCGCTCGCTTTACGCCTGTAAAGACCGAATTAAGGAAAACTTTAGATTTGTCCGCTTCACAACTATTGCGCATTCAAGTTCGAACACCGTCAAGGAACCGCCCGAACAGCGGACTGCGTGCGGCTACTCGGCCGTCAGGAAGTTCTCGAACGGCCGTCCGGCCGGCCAGGAACGGGGATGTGGGACCAGGGCGGGACCGTCAGGCTCAGCATGAGCTCCCGACACCGACGGTAGGAGTTGTATGGCCGGGGTCCGTCCGCGTCGTTTCCGGTGGGGTGTCGTGGCGCTGACCGCCGGTGTTCTCGCGCTCGGGGCCGGGGCGGCCTGGTTCCTGCTCCGCGACACCACACCCGACCCGGCACACGTCGCGCTCCCGCCGGCCACCGCGTCGGACGGGGCGGTCCGCGCCTACTTCGCCGGCGACGGCAAGCCGCTGCTCGACCTGCTCACGGCGACGGCCGACCTGCCGGACAAGAACACCCGCGCCGCCTGCACGGACATCGCCGCCGGTCTGGACCGGCTCGGCGGGCCCCGCGTCCTCGGCTCGAAAGCCGGCGAGGTGCCGGATCCCGGCATCCGCGACGCCGCCGTCAACCACGTCGCCGCGGTCGGTGACTACCTCGCCGCATGCGGATCCGGTCGCCCGCTGGCGGAACCGGCCGAGTCGGCGCACTTCTCGGCGACCGTGCTCCGGCGCCTCCTCGATCGCGAGAACGTCCGGTGACGCGCCGGCTCCCTCCCCGCCGGCTCGCGGCGGCCGCGGTCGCGGTGCTGGCCGCCGCCGCGGTTGCCGTCGCCACGCCCGCGCGGGCCGCGCCGGCAGGGTTGGGCAACGTGTCGTGGCTTGCCGCCGGTGACTCCTACTCGTCCGGCGAAGGCATCGCCGGCACCGGCGCGGGCACGGACACGTGTGCGCAGTCGACCCTCGCGTACGGACCGAAGAGCGCCGAGATCCTCCGCGGGCAACGCGGCTGGACCGTCACGCCGCTCGCGTTCACCGCCTGCACGGGCGCGACCCTGCACGAGTTCTACGGCGGCGGAGGCGGCTCGAACAACGGGCACGGGCCGCAGTGGGAGCAGGCGCTGCGCAAGCAGCCGGCCGGCAAACGGTTCGACGTCGTCACCATGTCCTTCGGCGGCAACGACATCGACTTCGCGTCGACCCTGCAGGGCTGCCTGGACGCGCCGGTGCTCGCCGACACGTGGACGGACATCGTGCTCAAGGAGCCGGTCGGCGACGCGCCGTGCGACGTCACGTACGACACCGTTCGCAAACGCATCGACGCCCTGCTCGCCGGCGACTCGTTCACCAAGCCCGGCACCGGATTCGGTACCGCTGGAAAGCTCAGCCTGGCCGAGTTCTACGCCCAGGTCGCCAACCAGACCCTCACGAAGCGCGGCACGCTCGTCGTGGTCGGCTACCCGCGCCTGTTCGCCCCGGCCAACGAATGGGGTGCCTGGCGCAACGGTCGCTGCAACCTGATGCAGGCCGCCGACACGCAGATGCTGGGGCGCGCGGCCGAATACCTCGACAACGCCCTCCGCCAGGCCGTGGAACAGGCCCGGGGACGAGTCACCAACGGCACCGTCGACTACGTGTCGCGCTTCGACCTGTTCCACCAGAACGGCGAGTCACACGAGCTGTGCTCGGGCCGCACCGAATACCTCAACGGCATGAGCGTCGGATTCCGGGACGGTTCGCTGCGCGTCATGCACGCCTTCCATCCCAACGAGATCGGCCACCAGGTCACCGCGGAGTACGTCGCCGGTCGGGTGGCGTACACCCTCGACCCGCCGCCGGCCCCATCCGCGCCGGCGAGCAACACCGCCGCGGCGGCGGCCCGCCCGTCCGCCTCACCGATCGGCGACGGCACCAGCCACTGGAACGTGGGCGACGCCTTCCGGTCCCACTGCGTCGTGGCATGGCCGACCGCGCCGGTACGCACCACCCAGTACATCCAGATGCGCATGAGCTGCCAGGGCGTTCCACAACAGTTCCTCTTCGTCGACGTGGTCTACCCCGACCCGAAGCTGAACGTGACCCCGTCCACCGGATCGATGCTCGTCGAGGGCAAGATCGCCGATCTGACCCAGTCGGAGTACGGCTTCCGCACCGTCGTCGTCCAGGCCTCACGCATCGTCCTGCCCTGATTCCACGTGGACCACCCCGGGCGCAAGATCCGGCGGCGATTTGCGACTGGGGTGGCGGTGGCATCAGGCGAGCGCGGTGACCAGCAGGGTGAAGGCGGCGATGATGACGGCGACGCGGAGGTAGTGGTAGCGGTTCCACTTCTGCAGCTGCTGCTTCCAGTCGGCGGGCCGGTTCTCGGGGGTCCAGGTCTTGTTCCGGTTGTTGATCGGGACGAGCAGCAGGATCGACATGACCACGCTGACGATCAGCAGGCCGGCGGCGGTGACGACGAGTCCGGCGCCGTGGTGCTGCCACCGGGCCGCGGCCCAGACGGCACTGAGCAGGACCGAGCCGATGTACCAGAACGGCATCAGGGCGCCGAGCATCCGGCCGCCGTGGGCGTGGCCGAGCTGGCCGGCGTCCCCGGGAAGTGCGTCCAGAATCCGGCTCATGATGAAGGCGACGGAGAACTCCACCCCCACCATCAGCCCGACGATGACGACAGTGGCGACCGCGAGTGCGTTGAGCATGACCGACCCTCCGAAATCTAGCGCTGCTAGCTGACGAAGCAACGCTAGCAATGCCACTGCTCGATTGTCTAGCAGTGCTAGGATCAGGTCATGTCGACGCAGGAACGCAAGCAGCGCGAGCAGGCGGTCCGCGAGCGCCTCATCGTGGCGACCGCCCGCGAGCTCGCCGAGCAGCAGGGCTGGGACGCGGTCACCACCCGCCGGCTCGCCGAGCGCATCGAATACAGCCAGCCCGTGCTGTACAGCCACTTCCGCGGCAAACGGGAGATCATCGGCGCGGTCGCCCTGCAAGGCGCCACCGAGATGGCCGCGGCGATGCGGGCCGCGACCTCCGCCGAGGACGACCCGCGCGCCCGGGTCACCGCCCTGGCCCGCGCCTACCTCGACTTCGCCGCGCACCATCACGCGGTCTACGACGCCCTGTTCCAGCTCGACGGCGGTCTGACGTACGCGCAGGAGGACACCCCCGAGCCGCTGAAGGACGCCTTCGCCGCGCTGATGGAGAGCCTGAGCGAGGTCGCCGGGGACGGCGTCGACCCGGGGCTGTTCACCGAGGTGTTCTGGGCCTCCCTGCACGGCCTGGCGACCCTGACCCGCGCGGGCCGCCTGCTACCCGAGCACGCCGAGGTGAGGGTGCGGCTGCTGGTGGACCGGCTCGCCATCGCCTGACACACCGTCCGCGTCGGCACGCGGCAACAGCCGACGACCGCAAACCGGCGGGTCGCGGCCCGATGATCGTGGCGAACACCACAGCTGGACCTGGTTCACGGCCCGGCGGGCGGGGTACCGACCGCTCCGTGACCTTCATCGTCCCCGCCGGCAGCGTCCTGGCAACGACCGCGGCTGAAGTCCTGGCCCGCCACGAGGCAGCGCCGGGCGGCCTCTGCAACAGCTGCGGCTGGCCGGCGCCGTGCGTTACCGCGGAACACGCCCGCCTTGTCGTGTCCGCCACCGCCAGGACCGCCGGACCCGAACACCGGCTGCCCGCCGCGGCATAGTCGCACGGCGGCCAGGCCCGCTCCGGGGCGATCGCCAGGATCCCCGGCCGGGCACACCGCATTCTCCTCGGTGCGTGGCCTTTGTTCAGCCGATCGCGAGCTGGGTGGGGGTGCCGCGCCGCCAGACCGTGCGCAGGTTCAGCGTGTCACCGATCCGGGTGGTGGGGTCGCCGTCGACGAGGAGCAGGTCCGCGCGCAGGCCGGCGGCGATGCGGCCGCGGTCGTCGAGTCCGAAGCGGCGGGCGGGTGTGGATGTCGCCGCGCGGAGCGCTTCGATCGGCGTGAGGCCGGCCTGGACCAGGTACTGCAGCTCGTGGTGGACGCTGGCGCCGTGCGCCACTCCGGCCATGAAGGGCAGCGGGAACGGGGCGGCGTCGGTGCCGACGAGGATGTCGACGCCGGCGTCGTGCAGCGCCTTGACCGAGTGCAGCACGTCCTCCAGTTTGCCCTGCGGGAACCGGTTGTAGCTGCCGCGGAGCAGGTCCGTCCAGGTCTCGCCGAGGCGGGCGGCGGCGCGGGGATCGCCGGCCAGCGCTGATGCGGTGACGCCCATCATGGACGCGTCCAGCACGACGCACGGGACGACGAACACGCCGGCGACGGCGATCCGTTCGACGATGTCGTCGGTGTGCGGCCGGTCCATGAACAGGTGGGCGAGGCCGTGGATGCCGGCGTCGACCGCCATCCGGGTCGCGTCGACCGTGAGCGTGTGGGCGAGGGTGAGCATGCCGTGCCGGCGCGCCTCGGCCACGCCGGCGTCGAGGGTCGCCTGGTCCAGCATCGGCAGTCCGGGGTGGCCTTCCACGGAGCCGTCGTCGACCATGAACTTGAGGTAGTCCGAGCCGGCCGCGATCAGCTGAGGAATGAAGCGGACCGCTTCCTCCGGCGTGGTGGCGAACGGCATCAGCGGCATCGGTCCGTCGTGTCCACCGTGCTGGTCGTCGCTGCCCGGCCTGGGGTCGAATTCGAAGTCGTCCGGGAACAGTTCGCTGGGGTGACCGCCGGGCGGGGTGATGCCGAAGCCCGCGGAGCGCACGTCCGCGAGAGCGTCGTTGCCGGTGATGTGTGACCGGTTGGGCCGCGTGTTCATGCCCTGCATCTCGAGCTCGGTCGTGACGCCGAACCGCAGCGCCAGCGCGAGAGCGTCGTCGGAGCTGTGGGTGTGCGCGTCGATCAGGCCCGGCAGCAGCGTCGCCCCGGCCGCGTCGATGATCTCCGCCGCGGCCGGCGGTTCCCCGCCGACCGCGGCGATCCGGCTGCCGTCGATGACGACCGTTGCCGATTCGAGCACCTTCTCCCCGTCGAACACCCGTGCGTTCGTGATGGCGGTGACCATGCCGTACCTCGTCTCCTGGACTGTTCCAACGTGCTGCACCGAAGATTAATGCGATCGCGCAACTATGTGCAACAGTGCACGTATGTGCTCACCGGCACTGCCTCGCGTAGGCTATGCCCGTGACCAGGAAGAGCGCGCTCGAACAGCGAGAACAGGACCTGCTGGATGCGGTGGGCGGGGCATTCGCCAGGATGCGGCGACGCACCATGCAGGCCCCGGTCGACCCGCCGAGCGGCCGCAAGGACCTCACCCGCAACCTGGTCCTCAACCTCGTCGAGGAAGCGCAGCTCGCCGGCCGGGAGATGACCGTCGGCGGCCTCGCCGACCACCTCATGGTCGACCCGTCCGTGGCCAGCCGCATGGCCAGCGACTGCATCACCCACGGCTACCTCGTCCGCGCGGCCTCACAACGAGACGGCAGACGCACCATCGTGCAGCTGACCGACGAGGGCAACGCGCTGCTCGACCACTTCCGCCACCAGCACCGGCAGGCGTTCGAGTACATCACCCGAGACTGGCCGAAAGCCGAACAGCTGGAGTTCGCCCGTCTGCTCATCAAGTACGCCGAAGCGACGTCCCGCCTCCCCATCCCGCCCGGCAGCGACGAACCCAGCCACTCCGACGAAGGCGCCCGCACGAAGCGCACGGCGGCGAGGACCGACCCCGCCGACCGATGACGCGGCGAGCCAGAAAGACCGTCCCGGTCACTCCGCGCCGATGGCCACCGCCGCGGCGGCGCCCACGGCCACGACCGCGAAGACCGACGCCCACCCCAGCATCCCCGGCAGCGTCGCCAGCTCCATCCCCATGGGCGGACAGTATTGCGTGCGGTCAACGCGGGCAGGCGGCGAGGCGAAGGGCCGCCTCGGCCACCGACTGCTGAAGCTGGTCGGGCGGTGGCAGCGCCGGCAGGTCGCGGCGCATGCCGATGACGCTCTCCACCATGCCGAAGACCAGGTCGCCGGTCACGTCCACCGTGGAGGTGCCCGCGACGGCGGCGACCAGGCGGCGGTACGCGGCCCTGAGCTGCTCGCGTTCGGCGCGGAACCGGGTGAACGGCTCGGTCGCGATCTCCGGCAGGGCATACAGGATGCCGACGTTCCATCGCGCGCCGAGCAGGATCCCGACGTCGTACCGGACGAGCGCCCGCAGGGCGTCGGCGGGGCTCAGCGCCTGCTGGGCGAGCTGCTCGGCGTAGGTGAGCGACGGGCGGACGGTCGATTCGAGCAGCTCGGCGAGGATCTGTTCCTTGGTGCTGAAGTGGTAGTACAGCGACGCCTGCCGCACCCCGACCATCTCGGCGATCATGCGGGTCGAGGTGGCGGCGTACCCACGTTCGGAGAAGAGCTCGGCCGCGGCGTCGAGGATCTCCTCGCGGGCGGTGCCGGCCGGCAGGCGCCGGGCTCCGGAGCGGGGACGGCCGACGGAAGGTGCGGAGCTCACGCTCGCATCGTCGCACGCAACCGGGGTCCGGGGCGATGTGAGCGGGACGTAACCGCGCCGAGACGTCCGGCAATCGAACGTTTACGACGGAGAAACGCCTGTCGATCTCACGTCGAGAAATCTGTCACTCGACAGGTATTCGGGCGGCGGGACCCCCAGACCCGCTGCCGCCTGCGTCGAGGAGGCGGTCTTGTCCACTACCCCCACCCTGGCGACACCACCGGCGAGCGATCGGGCCGACGCCGCGGATCTCCGTGGTTTCGGCTACCGGCCCGAGCTGCGCCGCAGCATCGGCAGCTACGCGTCGTTCGCCGCCGGGTTCTCGTTCGTCTCGATCCTCACGACGGTCTTCCAGCTCTTCGCCTTCGGGTTCTCCTTCGGCGGGCCGGCCTTCTTCTGGACCTGGCCGCTGGTCTTCGCCGGCCAGTTCATGGTCGCGCTCAACTTCGCCGAGCTCGCCGCCCGCTATCCGCTCTCCGGCTGCATCTACCAGTGGTCGCGGCGGCTGTCGAACGCCACGGTCGGCTGGTTCGCCGGATGGGTCATGATCGTCGCGCAGATCGTGACGGTCGCCGCAGCCGCGATCGCCCTGCAGGTCGTGCTCCCCCAGATCTGGTCCGGATTCCAGCTCGTCGGCGGCGACCCCGCGCTCACCTCGACCAGCGGCGCCACCAACGCCGTCGTCCTCGGCTCGATCCTGATCGCGTTGACCACGCTGGTGAACGTCATCGGCGTGCGGCTCATGGCGATCGTCAACAGCGCCGGCGTGACCCTGGAGATCATCGGCGTGGCCGCCGTCGTGATCCTGCTGCTGTTCAACATCGAGCGCGGGCCGGGCGTGGTCTTCGACACCGGCGGGATGGGCAGCGGCCTGTCCTACGTCGGGCCGTTCCTGGTGTCGGCGCTGATGGCGGCGTACGTGGTGGTCGGCTTCGACAGTGCCGGCGAGCTCAGCGAGGAGACCCGCGACCCGCGGCACATCGCGCCACGCACGATCCTGCGGGCGCTCGCCGCCTCCGGCATCGGCGGTGGCCTGATGCTGCTCGTCGCGCTCATGTCCGCGCCGAGCCTGACCGACGGCCGGCTGGCCACCGAGGGCCTGCCGTACGTGCTGACGAGCCGCCTCGGTGAGACCGGCGGACGGATCCTGCTGATCGACGTGGCGATCGCGGTCGCGGTCTGCACCCTCGCGATCCAGACCGCCGGCAGCCGGATGATCTTCTCGATGGCGCGTGACGGCGTCCTGCCGTTCTCCGGCGCGCTCAGCAAGGTCAACCCGCGCACCGGGACCCCGGCGTGGCCGGCGATCGTCGTCGGTGTCGGCGCGGCCGCGGTCCTGCTGGTCAACATCGGCCAGGCCGCCCTGTTCACCGCCCTGACCAGCGTCTGCATCGTCATGCTGTACATCGCCTACGCCCTGGTGACGATCCCGCTGCTGATCCGGCGCAGCAAGGGCTGGCCGGCCAGCGAGGAGGCCGCCGCCACGGAGCGCGGCGGCAAGCTGTTCTCCCTCGGGAAGTTCGGCATCGTCGTCAACGCCCTCGCCGTCGTGTACGGCATCGGCATGATCCTCAACCTCGGCTGGCCCCGGCAGGAGGTGTACGACCCTGCGGGCGCCCACTGGTACCTGCACTACTTCCCGCTGCTGTTCGTCGGCGCCGCCCTGCTCGCCGGTGCCGCCGCGTTCCTGCGCCATCGCGCCCGGGCCGGCGCCCTGAGCCCGCAGCCGGCGTTCCCCGCGCCGCTCGCCGCGGGAGAGACCGCATGAGCACCGCGACCACTGCCGGCGCGCGGGCCCACGCCCGCGCGCAGGGCGGCACCGTCGTGGAGTGCATGCCCACCGTCCCGGCCGGTGAGGGCCTCAGCTGGGACGAGACCGTCCCGGGTGGTGGCTACGCCAGCAAGCGGCTCGCCCGCGGCACCACGCTGCGGCTGACCGACCTGCACGGCGACGCCTGCGTGTCGGTGCTGCTGTTCAACGCCGACGAGCCGTGGGAGCGCCTCAACGTCGCCGACACGGTCAAGGTCCTGTGGCAGGCGTACGTCGGCGAAGGGCACCTGCTGCTGTCCGACCAGGGGCGGGTCCTGGCCTCGGTGACGGCCGGCGCCCCGGACCGTTCGGACACCTTCTGCGGCACCTCGACGCTCGCGAGCAACACCGGCAGGTACGGCGGCGGCGCGCCGCACACCGCGACACCGGCCGGGCGGGAGCTGTTCGTCCTGGCCGCCGCCAAGCACGGCCTGACCCGCCGGGACCTGCCGCCGAGCATCTCGTTCTTCCAGGGGGTGCGCGTCGGCGACGACGGCGCGTTCACCTGGCTCGGGTCGGCCGGGCCCGGGGCGACGGTCGAGCTGCGGGCGGAGCTGCCGCTGATCGTGCTGCTGGCCAACGTGCCGCACCCGCTCGACCCACGGGAGGCGTACACCTGCACGCCCGTCCGCGTGCAGGCCCGGCCCGGCGCACCCACCGCGCCCACGGACGCGCTGTGGTCGCGGTCGCCGGAGGGCGAGCGCGCGCTGCTCAACACCGCGGACTACCTGACCGCCCGGGGGATCGCATGACCGTCACCGCGGCACCGGCGCCGGCCGCCGGCCGGATCGTGCTGGACGAGACCGTCGCGGCGCGCGCGCCCTGGTCGGCGGTCGTGCGCCGCGGCCAGGTCCTGACCATCGTGGACCTGCACGGCAACCAGGCCGTCGACTGCCTGCTCTACAACGCCGGCGACACGGCCGAACGCTATTCGGCGCCGGACACGATCGCCGCGCAGGGCGGCATCTTCCTGACCACCGGGAGCGTGCTGCGCTCCAACGAGGGCCGGGCGCTGATGACCGTCGTCGGCGACGAGGTCGGCCGGCACGACACCGTCGGCGGCGCCTGCAGCCGGGAGTCGAACACCCTGCGCTACGGGCAGCACACCAAGCACCAGCACGCCTGCGTGGAGAACTTCCTCATCGAGGGCGCCCGGTGGGGGCTCGGCAAGCGGGACCTGGTCAGCAACATCAACTGGTACATGAACGTGCCGGTCGACCCGGACGGCAGTCTCGGCATCGTCGACGGCATCTCCGCGCCCGGCCTGCGGGTCGCGGTGCGCGCCGAGATGGACGTGCTGGTGCTGGTGTCGAACTGCCCGCAGATCAACAACCCGTGCAACGGCTTCGACCCGACGCCGGTCCGCATGATCGTCACCGAGGAGTAGCCGACGTGTTCGACACGCTTCTGGTCGCCAACCGCGGCGAGATCGCCTGCCGCATCATCCGCACCGCCGCCCGGCTCGGCCTCAAGACGGTCGCGGTCTTCTCCGACCCGGACCGCGGCGCTCCACATGTACGGCTGGCCGACCAGGCGGTGCGGCTCGGCCCGGCCCCGGCCCGGCAGAGCTACCTGCTGGTGGACCGCGTGCTCGACGCGGCGCTGTCCAGCGGCGCCGGTGCGGTGCACCCCGGCTACGGGTTCCTCTCCGAGGACGCGGCCTTCGCCACCGCCGTGGAGGCCGCCGGGCTCGCCTTCGTCGGGCCGACACCCGCCCAGCTCACCGCGTTCGGCGCCAAGCACACCGCACGCGAGCTGGCCGGCGCGGCCGGCGTACCGATGATCGAGGGCACCGGCCTGCTGAGCGGTCTCGACGAGGCCCTCGCCGCCGCCGACCGGATCGGCTACCCGGTGATGGTCAAGGCGACCGGCGGCGGTGGCGGCATCGGCATGCAGGCGTGCCACACGCCGGCCGAGCTCACCGCCGCATTCGACCGGGTGGAACGCCTCGCCCTGGCCAGCTTCGGCAGCGGCGGCGTCTTCCTGGAACGCTTCGTG
This sequence comes from Dactylosporangium sp. NPDC050588, assembly GCF_040654975.1. Classification (NCBI taxonomy): domain Bacteria; kingdom Bacillati; phylum Actinomycetota; class Actinomycetes; order Micromonosporales; family Micromonosporaceae; genus Dactylosporangium; species Dactylosporangium sp. NPDC050588. The sequence continues at coordinate 40,438 of NZ_JBFAJA010000101.1, forward strand.
CAGCGCGCCCGCCACGTCGAGGTGCAGGTCTTCGGCGACGGCCGCGGCCGCGTCGTCGCGCTCGGCGACCGCGACTGCAGCCTGCAACGCCGCAACCAGAAGGTGATCGAGGAGGCGCCGGCGCCCGGCCTGTCCGGCGCGGTCCGCGAGCGGCTGCACACCTCGGCGGCGGCGCTGTGCGCGTCGGTGAGCTACCGGTCGGCGGGCACCGTCGAGTTCGTCTACGACGCCGAACGCGAACAGGCGTCCTTCCTCGAGGTCAACGCGCGCCTGCAGGTCGAGCACCCGGTCACCGAGGAGGTCCTCGGCGTCGACCTGGTCGAGTGGATGCTGCGCCTGGCCCAGGGCGACGACGACGTCCTGGACACCCCGCGCCGGGACGGTGCCGGCGCCGCCGTCGAGGCCCGCGTCTACGCCGAGGACCCCACGCGGGAGCACCAGCCCAGCGCCGGCCTCGTCACCGACGTCGCGTTCCCGGCGGGCGTGCGGGTCGACGGCTGGGTCGAGGCCGGCACCGAGGTGAGCACGGCGTACGACCCGATGCTTGCCAAGGTCATCGTGACCGGGGCGACCCGCGACGAGGCGTTCGCCAACCTCCGCGACGCCCTGGCCGCCACCCGCGTCGACGGCATCGAGACGAACCTCGGCCTGCTGCGGGCGGCGGCCGGCAACGGCGACGTGCTCGCCGCCCGGCACTCGACCGCGACCCTCGCCGGCGTGCACGACACGGAGCCGCGCATCGTCGTGGAACGGGCCGGCACGCTGACGGCCGTGCAGGACTGGCCCGGGCGCACCGGGCTGTGGGAGGTCGGCGTGCCACCGTCGGGGCCGATGGACGACCTGTCGTTCCGGCTCGGCAACACGGCACTCGGCAACCCCGAGGGCGCCCCCGGGCTGGAGTGCACCGTCGACGGGCCTGCGCTGCGGTGCACCGCCGACACCACGATCTGCGTCACCGGCGCCGCGATGCCCGTCACCGTCGACGGCGTCCCGGTGCCCCGGTGGGAGCCGGTACGGGTACCCGCCGGCTCGGTCCTCGACGTGGGCCGGGCGACCGAGGGCGGGCTGCGGGCCTACGTGCTGTTCGCCGGCGGGCTCGCCGTCCCGCGGTACCTGGGCAGCGCGGCGACGTTCACGCTCGGGCAGTTCGGCGGGCACGGCGGCCGGACCCTGCGCCTCGGCGACGTCCTGCGCACCGCACCGCCGGTCGGCGGGACCGCGACCGCCGTCCCGGTGGCGCAGCGACCGGTGATCCGCCGCGACTGGCAGATCAAGGTGACCGAAGGGCCGCACGCGGCCCCCGAGTTCTTCACCCGCGAGGACATCGACGCGTTCTACGCCGCGCAGTGGCAGGTGCACTTCAACTCCGCGCGCACCGGCGTCCGGCTGGTCGGCCCGAAGCCGCGGTGGGCGCGCACCGACGGCGGCGAGGCGGGGCTGCACCCGTCGAACATCCACGACACCCCGTACTCGGTCGGCGCCGTCGACTTCACCGGCGACGTGCCGATCCTGCTCGGCCCGGACGGCCCCAGCCTCGGCGGGTTCGTCTGCCCGGCCACCGTCGTCACCGCCGAGCGGTGGAAGCTCGGCCAGCTCGCCCCCGGCGACACCGTGCGGTTCGTGCCCGTGTCCGACCTCGACTTCACACCGCTGGTGCGACCCGTCGACGACGGCATCCTGGCCCGCGACGACGACGTCACCTATCGGCGGTCCGGCGACGACAACCTGCTCATCGAGTACGGCCCGATGACCCTCGACCTCGGCCTGCGGCTACGCGCCCACGCCCTGATGGACCGGCTGCGCGCCGAGGGTCTCGACGGCGTCGTCGACCTCACCTCCGGCATCCGCTCGCTGCAGGTCCACGCCGACCCCGCCCGGCTGCCGGTGCGCAGGCTCCTCGGCCTGGTCCGCGCGCTGCAGGCCGACCTGCCCGCCACCCGCGACCTGGCCGTGCCCAGCCGGACCGTGCACCTGCCGCTGTCCTGGGACGACCCGGCCACCCGCGAGGCCATCGCCCGCTACATCAACGGTGTCCGCGACGACGCCCCGTGGTGCCCGTGGAACATCGAGTTCATCCGCCGGGTCAACGGCCTGGCGTCCGTCGACGACGTCCACCGCACCGTCTACGACGCCAGCTACCTCGTCCTCGGCCTCGGCGACGTGTACCTCGGCGCACCGGTCGCGACCCCGCTCGACCCGCGGCACCGGCTCGTCACCACGAAGTACAACCCGGCCCGGACCTGGACCCCGGAGAACGCCGTCGGCATCGGCGGCGCCTACCTGTGCATCTACGGCATGGAAGGCCCGGGCGGCTACCAGTTCGTCGGCCGTACCGTGCAGGTCTGGTCCCGCTGGCGACGGGAGGCCGGCGACCCTTGGCTGCTGCGCCACTTCGACCGCATCCAGTGGTACCCGGTCGGCGCCGAGGAACTGCTCGACCTGCGCGCCGACGTCGCCGCCGGGCGGCACCGGCTGCGCATCGACGACGGCACCTTCCGTCTCGCCGAGCACGAGGCGTTCCTGGCCGACAACGCCGCCTCGATCGCCGCCTTCCGGGCGACGCAGGCCGCCGCGTTCAGTGCCGAACGCGACGCGTGGGCGGCGGCGGGCGAGTTCGACCCCCGCCCCGAACCGCCGGCGCCGCCCGCCGCCGGCGCGGTGTCCGTGCCCGACGGCGGCGCGCTCGTGGAAGCGCCGTTCGTCGCCAGCGTGTGGCGCGTCGACGTGCGCCCCGGCGACCGGGTCACCGCCGGGCAGTCGCTGCTCGCCCTGGAAGCGATGAAACTGGAGAGCGTCGTCACCGCGCCGCGGGACGGCACCGTCACCGACATCCTCGTCACCCCCGGAGCCCAGGTCGCTCCGGGCAGCCCACTGGTGGTGCTCGCATGAACCCGACCGACCGCGTCCGCGCCGCCTACGCCCGCCTCGCCCTCGGCGAACGCCCCGAAGCGTGGATCACGCTGCGCCCCGAACGCGACGTGCTCGCCGACGCCGCTGTCGTGGAAGCCCGGCTCGCCGCCGGCGAGCACCTGCCGCTGGCCGGGCGCCTCGTCGCGGTCAAGGACAACGTCGACGTCGCGGGCCTGCCGACCACGGCGGGCTGCCCGGCCTACGCCTACCAGCCCGAATGCAGCGCCCCTGCCGTGCAGCGCCTCGTCGACGCCGGTGCGCTGATCCTCGGCAAGACCAACCTCGACCAGTTCGCCACCGGCCTGGTCGGCACCCGCAGCCCGTACGGCGCGGTCCGCGACGTCCGCGACCCGGCCCGCGTCTCCGGCGGGTCGAGCTCCGGCTCCGCCGTGGCCGTCGCGCTCGGCATCGCCGACCTGGCCGTCGGCACCGACACCGCCGGCTCCGGCCGCGTGCCCGCCGCGTTCCAGGGCATCGTCGGCGTCAAGCCGACACCGGGACTCGTCCCCACCGACGGGGTCGTGCCGGCCTGCCGCAGCTTCGACTGCGTCACCGTCTTCGCCCGTACCGTCGCCGAGGGAACGCACGCCATCGCCCTCATGAGCGACCCGGTCCTCCCCGCGGACGCACCGCTCGCGGCGCCGCCGCACCCGATCGTCGCCGTGCCGGACCGCGACGACCTGACCGGCCTGTCACCGGAGTGGCTCGACGCGTTCGAACAGGCCACCAAAACCCTGGAGACCCACGGCGCCCGGCTGCGGCCGATCCGGCTCGCGCCGTTCCTCGCCGCTGCGAAACTGCTCTACAACGGCGGGTTCGTCGCCGAACGGTACGCCGCCGTCGGCGCCTTCATCGACGGGCACCCCGACGACATCGACCCGACCGTCCGGGCCATCATCGGCGCCGCCCGCGACATCCCCGCCCACGTCCTCGTCGCCGACACCGAACGGCTCGCACACCTGCGCCGCGAGGCGATGACCGTTTGGGGCGACGCGGACGCGCTCCTGCTGCCGACCAGCCCTATCCACCCGACGATCGCCGAGGTCACCGCCGACCCGATCGGAGTCAACGCCACCGTCGGCACCTACACCAACTTCTGCAACCTGTTCGGCCTCAGCGCCGTCGCCGTGCCCGCCGGCGAGGCCGGCGGCACCAACTTCGGCGTCCAGGTCGTCGCCCGCGGCTTCGCCGACGCCGTCGCCGCTGACATCGCCGCGCTGCTGGCCGGCGAGGCTCCGACGGGCGCGCACCGACGGGGGCTGCCGATGATGGTGGTCGGCGCGCACCTGACCGGGCAGCCGCTCAACCACCAGCTCACCGAGGCGGGTGGCCGCCTGCTCCGCCAGGTCCGCACCGCACCGCGGTACCGGCTGCACTGCCTGACCACCGAACCGCCGAAACCGGGCCTGGTCCGCGTCCCCGACGGCGGCGCCGCCGTCGAAGGCGAACTCTGGGAACTGCCGCCCGCCGCGGTCGGCCCGTTCCTGGCCGCGCTGCCCTCCCCCATGGCGCTGGGGAAGGTACACCTCGACGACGGCTCGACCGTCACCGGTTTCCTGTGCGAAGCCGTCGCCGTCGCCGACGCCCCCGACATCACCGCCCACGGCGGCTGGCGCGCCTACCGGGCGTCCCTACGATGAACACGCCTCACCGGTCTGTTGGAAACGTGTCGCGTGTCGTGGTGCGGGTGCGGATACTGCGTCGGTGACCGGCTCCGCATCACCTCAGCCGCTCCGGCCTCGCGCGCTGAAAGCCGGCGACCTCGTCGTCATCGCTTCGCTGTCCGGGCCGCTGCCCGCGGCGTACGAGCGCAACGTCGCGCAGGCGGAGGTCGTGCTCGAGCGGATGGGGTTCCGCGTGCGCCGGGCCCCGCTGCTGGAAGCAGGGCGGCACCGGTGGTGGAGCGCGGCGCCGCCGGCGGAGATCGCCGCGGAGCTCAACGGCCTTCTCCGTGATCCTGAGGTGCGTGCGATCATCGCGAGTGACGGCGGCCAGACGGCGTTCGGCTACCTCGACCTGATCGACATCGAGGCGATCGGGGCCGATCCGAAGCCGATCCTCGGCTACAGCGACATCTCGTTGCTGCATCTGGTGCTGTACGCGCGCACGGGCCTGGTCGGGTTCCATGCCGACATGGCCGTGCCCGGCTTGGGCGGCAACTGGCAGACGGCGCCGGCGACGCGCCGGGCGGAGCTCGAGCAGCTGTACTCGAGGTTGCTGACCGACACCGCGGCGATCGGTCCGCTGCCTGCGAGTTCGTCGTGGGAGTGCTGGCGCGCCGGGCGTGTCGAAGGCCCGCTGATCGGTGGGGTGATCAACCGCATCGCGCTGGCACAGGCGACGCGCTTCGCGGTGCCGCTCGACCGGTTCGACGGTGCCGTGCTGTTCTGGGAGGAGATGGGCGGCCAGGCGTCGTACGTGTGGAGCTACCTGCAGGTGATGCGGCACGGCGGCATCCTCGATCGGATCTCCGGCATGGTCGTGGGCGTTCCGCGCGAGATCGCCGGACTCGACTCGCCCGACGCGTCCCCGACACTGTCCGAGATCGTCCTCGACGTGCTCGGCGACCGTGACATCCCGGTGCTCGGCAACGTCGAGTTCGGACACGCCGGCCCGAACCTGCCGATGCCGGTCGGCATCCGCGTCGCTCTCGATGCGCGGCAGCGGACACTGTCGCTGCTCGAGCCGGCGGTACGCGGCTGAGCGCACGGCCCGGTCCCCAGAGCCAGGCCCAGATCGACTCGGAGGTGTCCCGCACCCAGCAGGCCATCGCCGGCGCCGGCGGCGGCACCCCGAAGCTCTTCCGGCCGCCGTACGGCGAGACCAACGCCACCGTGCAGTCGGTCCTGTCGCGCTACGGCCTGACCCAGATCATCTGGGACGTCGACTCGCAGGACTGGAACAACGCCAGCGTCGACGCGATCGTCCAGGCCGCCGGGCGGCTCACCAA
>NZ_JBFAJA010000102.1:0-46025 GCF_040654975.1 Dactylosporangium sp. NPDC050588
GAGGTGCCGATCAGCTACCGCGCCCGCACCCGCGAAGAGGGCAAGAAGATCACCTGGAAGGACGGCGTCGAGGCGCTGTGGATCCTCTCCCGTGAACGCGTCCGCAAGCCGCTGCACAAGCGCTGACCCGCACAGCTGGCTGAGCCGCACAGCATCGGCGGACCGCAGCCCACCACACCGACACCACCAGGCGACCCGAAGAAGGTGCCGCGAGGTACGCAGCAACAATGGCCACGACTTCATGACCATCCACATCAGCAAGGTGAAGGCAACCACGCTGCGACGCCTCAGGAGCATGCAGTACGACCGCAGACGCGCCTCGGTCGGCAACATGCACTGTTGGCACCACCGGCGCGAACCACGAACTATGCAAGCCGGATCGTTGTTGATGGCCCGCCAAGCGTGGGGGTTTGGTCGCGATCGGACCTTCGACACTGGTCTTGGTGAAGGTTTACCAAGATCCTTGTACTTGTAGCATCCCAACAGCAGACCCGAGCGGGTGACCACCCGGTCGGGTTTCGGCATGTGCGGACCACGCCCCGGCGGCGACGATGACCCGCGTGCGGCGCAGCAGTCCGGTCCCGGCCGAGCAGTTGATCGCGGCGCTCATCCCCGCGCCGCTCCCCCGCGCCCGCCCGCCACAGCCACCACTGGCCCGGCTACCCGCCCCTCGCACGGGGCTTGACCAGGCCAAGGCGCACCTGGACGTGGGCCGGCTCGACCCGTCCGGCCGGATCTCGGCCCGCGCACTGCTGCACCTACTGGGCTGGCCACCCGGGCACCGGGTCACGTTCGACATCACGGCCGGCGTCATCACCGCGACCTCCGCCTCGGCCGGACGGCACACCATCGGCGCGCCACCGGCCTCCTGTCCATCCCGGCGCCCGTCCGCCAGCTGTGTCACCTCGCCGCCGGCGACCTGGTCGTCCTGCTCGCCGACCCCGCTCACGACCTGCTGCTGGTGTATCCGGCTCAGACCGTCGCACGACTGCTGACCGACCGGCGCATCGCCGGCGATGACGGCTGACCGACAGCGGCTGGACGCCGCCTGGACCGCCCTGGCCGAGCTCGGCGTCACCCTCGCCGACCTGCAGCACGACGCCCGACCGGCACTGCCGACGTTCACCGACTACGTCCCGCAGGTGCTCTCCGCGGCCGGTCCGGGCGCGCTGCACGCCTACCGCGGCTACTGGCAACGCATGACCACGGCCTGGGACCACCTCGCCATCGACGCCGTCTCCGCGAGTGACATCCAGGCACTCCAGCGGCGTGTCGTTGCCAGCGCCCGAGCTCGGCGGAACAGCCGCGGCGGCCGCCACGCCGGCGAACTGCTCATCGCCGCCGCCCGCGCCTTCTACAACGTGGCCATCGCCGACGGCCTCATCGACACCGCGGACAGCCCAGCCCACCGAGTCCGCAAGCCCAGGCGGCTGCCCACCACCCGACGGGCGTTGACGCCGGCCGAACTGACCGAGATCAACCAGGTCGCCCGCACCACCGGCAACGACACCATCCTGGACGCGCTCCTGCTGCGCCTGCATACCGAGACCGCCTGCCGACGCGCCGGCGCGCTCGACCTGCGGCTGCAGGACCTTGACGCCGACCGCGGCCTACTTCTCCTGCGCGAGAAGGGCGGCACCATGCGCTGGCAGCCGATCAGTCTCGACCTCGCCACCAGCCTCACCCAGCATGCCGCCGCCCGCGGCGCAGTCCCGCCCACCGACCCGCTGCTGCGGTACCGCAACGGCAAAGCGTTGACCAGCCATCGCTACGACGAGCTCTGGCGCCGCATCGGCCGGCACCTTCCCTGGGTCGCCGCGCAGGGCATCACCGCCACTGGCTGCGCCACACCACCCTGACCTGGGTCGAACGGCACTTCGGGTACGGCACCGCCCGCGCCTACGCCGGGCACACCGACACCACCGGACCGGCCACCACCACATACATCCGCGCCGACCTGCAGGCCGTTGCTACTGCCCTCGCCGCGATGACCGGTCAGCCGCATCCGCTCGCGCAGCCTGCCGACGGCGACCCTGGTGGTCTACGAAACCTTGAACACGCTCGCGTCACAGCCGCAAACTCGGACGTCAGAGTGGGGACAGTCATGAGGTGCTGCGCAAGCCTTAGCAGCAGCTTTCCGTCCGGGTCCGAAGGCGTGGACGGGATGGCCTGGTTCTGGGCGGGACCAACCTTCTCGTTCCGCTTGACCAGAGTTTGCTGTCGGCCTCCTCACGCGCACCTGCTCCCGGTGGCAGCCGCTGCTGCTGTGACCTGCGGGGCGACCAGTGTGGCGGAAGCGGTACGACGTCACTGACCTGTCGACCGATCGGCCGCGTTGACAAGACGATGCGGCGCCCTGAGCGGTCATGAGGGTCATCGTGGCAGCCGATTTCGCGGCGAGACGGGCCGGGACCTCGCCGTACGGTCCTTCGGTCGATCTTTGTCCGTCCGAAGGGCTGCAGATGCGCGTGCGCGGTGTCGAAATCCTGCACACTCGACCGGAAGCCGGTCGCCGCCGGTACCGGCTGCAGACGGTCTCGTTCGCGGCTGTGCTGGCGGTGCTCGCAACGCTGCTGCCGGCGGTGCCGGCGAGTGCGGCGGCGGCGCCGACCGTCACGGCGCCCGCGAACCAGGTGAGCCCGACCGGGGTGGCGCTGTCGCTGCCGGTCACTGCCGCCGGCGGGACGACGCCGTACACGTGGAGTGCCACCGGTCTGCCGACGGGCCTGTCGGTCAACGCGACGACGGGCGTGATCAGCGGTACGCCGAGCGCGGCGGGCACGTTCACGGCCAAGGTGACCGCGACCGACGCCGCGAAGCTGGCCGGAACGGCGACGTTCACCTGGGTCACCGGGGTCGTCGTCACCAACCCGGGGCCGTTGAACAGTCCGACCGGGGTCGCCATGGGTGTGACCGTCACCGCCGCCGGTGGGACGAAGCCGTACGCCTGGACGGCGACCGGACTGCCCCCGGGCGTCACCCTGAACGCGTCGACCGGCGTGCTCAGCGGTACGCCGACCACGGCCGGTACCTACGCGACGACCGTCACGGCGAAGGACACCGCCAACGTCACCGGCACCGCGTCGTTCAGCTGGGTCACCGGCGTGATCACGACCAACCCGGGAATGCAGGGCACCGCCACCGGTACCGCGGCGAGCCTGACACCGGTCGCGGCCGGCGGCACCAAGCCGTACACATGGACCGCGACCGGGCTGCCGACCGGCCTGAGCATCAACGCGTCGACCGGGGCCGTGAGCGGTACGGCGGGCACCGCCGGCACCTACTCGGTGAAGATCACGGCAACCGACACGAAGACGGTCGCCGGTGCCGCGTCCTTCACCTGGAACGTCGCCGCGCCGCCGGCCGTGACCAACCCCGGCACGCAGCAGGGCACGATCGGCGCCGCGACCTCGTTCACCGCCGCCGCGACCGGCGGCACCGCCCCATACACGTGGACCGCGACGGGCCTGCCTGCCGGCCTGAGTATCGCGTCGGGCACCGGGGTCGTCTCCGGAACCCCGACCACGACGGGGACGTCGACGGTCAAGCTCACCGCCACCGACGCCAAGCAGGTCGCCGGCAGTGTCACCGTCTCCTGGGTCGTCGCCACACCGGTGACCGTCGCGAAGCCCAGCAACCAGGCCAGCGCCACCGGCGCGGCGGTCACCGCCGTGACCGTCACCGCGAGCGGCGGCGCCGGCCCGTACACCTGGACCGCGGCCGGGCTGCCGGCCGGGTTGAGCATCAACGCCTCGACCGGTGCCGTCAGCGGCACCCCGACCGCCGACGGCAGCAGCAGCGTCACCGTCACCGGCACTGACAGCACCGGCAAGCGCAGCGGCACGACGACCTTCACCTGGGTCACCGGTCCGGCGCCGGCGGTCACCAACCCCGGCACCAGGATCAGCCCCACCGGCACGGCGCTCAGCCTCACCATGGCCGCCACCGGCGGCACCACGCCGTACACCTGGACCGCGACCGGGCTGCCCGCCGGGTTGAGCATCAACGCCTCGACGGGCGTCGTCAGCGGCACGCCGACCGCCGCCGGTACCACCACCACCACCACCGTCACCGCCACCAGCGCGCAGGCGATCGCCGGCCGCGCGACCTTCACCTGGACCACCGGTGTCGTCGTCGCCGACCCGGGCGCCCGCACCACCGGCGCCGGCCTGCCCGCAACGCAGTCGATGGCGGCGATCGGCGGTACGAACTCCTACACGTGGACCGCGACCGGGCTGCCCGTCGGGTTGAGCATCAACGCCTCGACCGGTGTCATCAGCGGCACCCCGGCCGCCACCGGCAGCGGCCCGGTGACGGTCACCGCCAAGGACACCAACCAGGTCGCCGGCAGCGTCACGTTCACGTGGACCGTCGCACCGCCGCCGAGCGCCACGCAGCCCGGCACCCAGAACGGCACGACCGGCACCGCCGCCTCGCTGACCCTCACCGCCACCGGCGGCACCGCCCCGTACACGTGGAGCGCGACCGGGCTGCCCGCCGGGCTGAGCCTCAACACCACCACGGGCGTCATCAGCGGCACGCCGAGCACCGCCGGCAACGCCGGTGTCACCGCCACCGTCAAGGATGCCAACCAGCTCACCAACTCGGTCTCGTTCACCTGGGTGGTCACCGGCCCGGTCGCCGTGGCCAACCCGGGCCCCCGCAACAGCACCGTCGGCGCCGCCGCGTCGCTGACGCTCACCGCGACCGGTGGTGCGTCGTCCTATACGTGGGCCGCCACCGGGCTGCCCGCCGGGCTGGCGCTCGCCGCGTCGACCGGTGTGATCAGCGGGACGCCGACGGCGACCGGGACCGTCTCGGTCACGGTGACCGCCACCGACACGGCCGGGCGCACCGGCACGGCGACGTTCACCTGGGTCGTGGCGACCCCGCTGAGCCTCACTAACCCCGGCAACCGCAACGGCACGGCCGGCACCGGCACGTCGCTGGCCCTCACCGCCGCCGGCGGCACGACCCCGTACACCTGGAACATCACCGGGCTGCCCGCCGGCCTGTCGTTCAACGCATCGACCGGTGTGATCAGTGGGACGCCGAGCGCGGCCGGTACGAGCGGTGTGGCGGCCATCGTCACCGACGCGGCCGGGCGCACCGCCAGCACCAGCTTCACATGGATCGTGGTCGGGCCGCTGGTCCTGACCGGTCCCGGGGACCAGAATGGCACCGTCGGCGTCAGCACCACGGTGACCCCGACCGCGAGCGGCGGCGAAGGCCCGTACACGTGGAGCGCCACCGGCCTGCCCGCCGGGCTCGTGATCAACGCCGGTACCGGCGCGATCACGGGCACACCGAGCACGGCCGCCTCTTCGTCGGCGACGGTGACCGTCGCCGACAGCGGCGGCCGGAGCGTCAGCGCCAACCTCACCTGGGCGGTCACCGCACCGGTGACCGTGACCGGACCGGGAGACCAGGTCGGTGACGCCGACACCGCCACGTCGTTGACCGCTTCGGCCGCCGGCGGCGCCGGCGGGTACCGATGGTCCGCGACCGGGCTGCCGGCCGGCGTGACCGTCAACGCGACCACCGGCGCCGTCACCGGCACACCGACCGGCGGCGGCCGGAGCAGCGTCGTGCTCACCGCCACCGACAGCTCCGGACGGGCCGGCACGGCCAGCTTCAAGTGGCAGGTGTACACGGCGCCGGCCACCGGCCCGATCATGGACACCGGCGTCGGCTCGACCGCGAACACCGCGGCCGTCCTGACCGGGGCACGGGGCGTCGCGATCCTCGGCGGTGCCGCGTTCACCGCCGACGGAACCACCGTCAAGCGGATCGACCTCAGCACCGGCACGGCGACGATCGTCGCCGGGTCCCCGACCGTCAACTCCTGCGTCAACGCCGCCGACGGTGCGACGGCACGGTTCAGCAACAACGGCTACGACATCCCGAAGGTCGTCGGCACCGACGGCACCTTCGTCTACGTCACCGACGGCTGCGGGCTGCGCCGCGTCGACGCGGCGACCGGCGCCACGACCACGCTCGTGACGTCGGGCTCCACCGGCGCCCGGATCGTGACGGCCTCGATCGTCGGCCGCAACGCGTACCTGCTCAGCAACGGCAAGTTCATGCGCTACGGCCTGGTCGACGGCACGCTGTCCACGATCGCGGCATCGACGTCAGGCGTCATCGCCGCCGACACCACCGCCCTGTGGAACTTCGTCGGCTACAGCCTGTACCGCATCGACATCGCCACCGGTGCCAGCACGCTGGTGACGTCGAATCTGCCGACGGTGGGGGAGCCGAAGGCCGTCCTGTCGGTCGGGGACTACCTGTACGCAACGATGTGGGCCAGCAACGCCTTCCCCCGTATCCTGCGCATCAGCAAGACCGACGGGTCGACCCGCATGGTCGCCGGCGGCGGCGCCGGCACCGGCTCGCCGATCACCAACATCAACGGGATCGCCAGCGACGGCGTCCGGCTCTACGCCGCGGACACGAGCTCCGCGGGCAGCTGGGTAAAGATCATCAGCCCCACCACGCCGTTCGCGTTCGCACCGGCGGCCTCCGGTCCGCTGATGGACACCGGTCTGGTCAACGCCGTCACGTCGGCCGGCGCCTTGTCCTACGCCCGTGGTGTCGCGGTGGTCGGCGGGTCCGGGTACGTCGCGGACGGCAACCAGATCAAGCGCGTCAACCTCACCACCGGTGTCATCTCCGACGTCGCGGGCTCGGCGACGCAGAGCACGTGTGTGGACGCGCCGACCGGTGCGGCGGCCCGGTTCAACACCTACCAATACGACTACCCGACGGTGGTCGGCACGGACGGCACGTTCGTGTTCGTCTACGACTCGTGCGGTCTGCGCCGCATGGATCCGTCCAACGGCGCCACGTACACGCTGACGTCGTCCTCCAACACCGGCAGCCGGTACAGCTCGCTCACCGTCGCCGGGTCCAACGCGTTCATGATGTCGGACGGCAAGATCCTGCGGTACAACCTCGCCACCGGTGACATCACCACCCTCGCCACCAGCGCCTACGGGATCATCGCCGCCGACGACACGGCGGTCTGGAACTTCCGCGGCACGAGCCTGTACCGGATCGAGATCGCCACCGGCAACATGGTCGCGGTCTCCTACAAGCTGCCGACGATCATGGAACCGAAGGCGGCGCTGTCCGTCGGGGACTACCTGTACGCGACCATGAACGGGAGCAACGGATACCCGCGGCTCGTCCGCATCAGCAAGACCGACGGTTCCACGCGGATCATCGCGGGCGGCGGCGCCACCCCCGGCACCCCGATCACCAACATCAACGGCATCGCTGCCGACGGCGCCAAGCTCTACGTCACCGACAGCGCCACCACCGGTCAGAGCTTCGTCTCCGCGATCGCACCGACCACACCGTTCGCGTTCTCGGGCCCGGCCGCCGGCCCGGTGATGGAGACCGGCACGGTACGCGCGGTCACGTCGGCGGGTGCCTTGTCCTACGCCCGTGGTGTCGCGGTGGTCGGCGGGTCCGGGTACGTCGCGGACGGCAACCAGATCAAGCGCGTCAACCTCACCACCGGTGTCATCTCCGACGTCGCGGGCTCGGCGACGCAGAGCACGTGTGTGGACGCGCCGACCGGTGCGGCGGCCCGGTTCAACACCTACCAATACGACTACCCGACGGTGGTCGGCACGGACGGCACGTTCGTGTTCGTCTACGACTCGTGCGGTCTGCGCCGCATGGATCCGTCCAACGGCGCCACGTACACGCTGACGTCGTCCTCCAACACCGGCAGCCGGTACAGCTCGCTCACCGTCGCCGGGTCCAACGCGTTCATGATGTCGGACGGCAAGATCCTGCGGTACAACCTCGCCACCGGTGACATCACCACCCTCGCCACCAGCGCCTACGGGATCATCGCCGCCGACGACACGGCGGTCTGGAACTTCCGCGGCACGAGCCTGTACCGGATCGAGATCGCCACCGGCAACATGGTCGCGGTCTCCTACAAGCTGCCGACGATCATGGAACCGAAGGCGGCGCTGTCCGTCGGGGACTACCTGTACGCGACCATGAACGGGAGCAACGGATACCCGCGGCTCGTCCGCATCAGCAAGACCGACGGTTCCACGCGGATCATCGCGGGCGGCGGCGCCACCCCCGGCACCCCGATCACCAACATCAACGGCATCGCTGCCGACGGCGCCAAGCTCTACGTCACCGACAGCGCCACCACCGGTCAGAGCTTCGTCTCCGCGATCGCACCGACCACACCGTTCGCGTTCGCCCCCGCCCCAGCCGGCCCGACGATGGCGTCCGGCGCGGTCACCACTGTCACTGCCACCGGCGCCCTCACCTCGGCGCGTGGCTCCGTCGTCATCGGCGGTGCCGCCTACGTGGCCGACGGCCTGCAGATCAAGCGGGTCGACAAGGCCACCGGCGCCGTGTCCGTGCTCGCCGGTTCGGCTACCCAGGACACCTGCGTCGACGCCCCGAACGGTGCCGCGGCGCGGTTCAGCGCCTACCGGCCCGCACCGACGGTCGTCGGCACGGACGGCACGTTCGTGTTCGTCAACGACACCTGCGGCCTGCGCCGCGTCGACCCGGCCAACGGCTCCACGTACACGCTCACCTCGTTCTCGAACACCGCCTTCTACTACTACGACGTGGCGGTCGCCGGCCGATACGCCTACATCCTCGGTGAAGGCAAACTGGTCCGCTACGACCTCAGCAGCGGCGACATCGTCACGCTGAGCACCAGCGCGCCGTCGGGTGCGCTGGCCGCCGACGCCGGCATGATCTACATCGCCAACTCCTCCTACATCTACCGCGTCGACATCAACACTGGCGCCATCGCCACGGCGACCCTGGGCCTCGACGGCGGCGTCGTCACACTGCAGTCGGCCGGTGACTACCTCTACGCGGACGCCAAGGTCGCCGACGCCCTCCGCCAGAACTACTACCCGGCGGTCGTCAGCATCGCCAAGGCCACCGGCGCGACGCAGCTCATCGCCGGCGGGGCCGGCACCGGCCACACCGACGGCGTCGCCATGGACGCCACCTTCGGCACGATCACCGACGTCGCCAGCGACGGCTCGAACCTGTACATCACCGACAGCGTCAGCGGCACCGGCAGCTGGCTACGCCGCATCGTCGGGGTCAAGCAGCCCACCGCCAACGGCGGGCCGAGCCTCTGGCACGAGACAGCCGGCGGCGGCAACCCGTCCGAGAACGGCGACTGCCACACGTGCGAGGGCGACCCGGTACAGACCGACACCGGCGCACTCGTGGAGACCGCCGTCGACCTGAAGCTGGAGGGCGGCCGCGGCATCCAGCTCGGCATGACCCGCACCTACAGCTCCGCCACGGCCGCCCTGCCGACCCCGCTGGGCAACGGCTGGGCCTGGCCGTACTCGATGCGCCTCACCCTGCCGTCCGGCAGCGTCGGCCTCGCCTACGTGACGCAGGAGAACGGCAGCACCGCGACCTTCTACCGAGGCGGCGACGGCACCTTCCAGGGCGCCCCGCGGCTGCAGGCGACCCTCGTCAAGAACGCCGACGGCACCTACACGTTCGTGCGCAAACAGCGGGTGACGCTGGTCTTCGACAGCACCGGCAAGCTGCTGACCGAGACCGACGTCAACGGCAACAGCCTGCGCTTCGCCTACGACGCGTCGGCGCGGCTCAGCCAGGTCACCGACGCGTCCAGTCGCACCCTGACCTTCACCTACGACGCGGCCGGCAAGCTGGCCACGGCGAAGACCCCGTCCGACGCCACCGCCACCTACACGCACAACACCGCCGGTGACCTCACCTCGGTCACCGACGCCGCCGGCGGCATCACCCGCTACGGCTACGACGCCAAGCACCAGATGACCACCACGACCACCCCGCGCGGCGGCGTGACCACCAACGTCTACGACGACGCCGGCCGCGTCGTGCAGCAGACCGACCCGATCGGCCGCGTCACCGGGTTCGCCTACGCGGTCGGCGGCACCAACGGCGACGCGACCGTCACCGTCACCCACCCGGACGGCACCCGCAGCGTCGAGGCATATCTCGACGGCCAGCTGCGCACCCTCACCCGTGCCGCGGGCACCAGCGACGAGACCAACATCGCCTACACCTACGACCCGGTCACCTCCCAGCGGGCCAGCGTCACCGACCCCAGCGGCGCCGTGACCACGTTTGCCTACGACAGCGCCGGCAACCTGCTCAGCACCACCGACGCGCTCGGCCGCACCACCCGGTACACCTACGACGCGCTGGGCAACCAGACCGCGGCGACGGACCCGCTGGGCAACACCAGCACGGCCACCTACGACGCCCGCGGCAACCAGCTCACCGGCACCGGTGCCAACGGACTCGTCCAGCGGCGCACCTTCAACGCCGACGGCACCGTCGCAACGGTCACCAGCCCCGGCGGGCACGTGACCCGCTACACGTACGACGCGAACGGCATGCAGACCGCGGTCACCGACCCGAACGGGCGCACCGTGAGCGTGACCCGCGACGCCGACGGGCGAGTCGTGTCAGGCACCGACCCCGGCGGCAACACCACCACCGCCACCTACGACGCCGCCGGATGGCTCATCTCCAGCAGCGACGCGCTCGGCCGGACCGTCCGCTACGGCTACGACGGCGACCACAACCGCACCACCGTCACCGACATCGCAGGCAACACCTCCACCATGCGCTACGACCTCGCCGGTCAGGTCACCGGCGGCGTCGACGCGACCGGCGCCGCCGACAGCGCCACCCACAACGCGGCAGGCGACACCACCGCCATCACCGACCCGACCGGCCGCACTACCACGTTCACCTACGACAGGCTCGGCCGGAAGCTCACCGCCACCGACCCCAACGGCGGCATCACCCGGTACACCTACGACAGCAACGGCCGCCAGCTCACCGCGACCCTGCCGTCCGGGGCACGCACCAGCATCACTTACGACGTCGTCGGCCAGATCACCAAGACCGTCGACGCCGCGGGCAACGCGACCACCTACACCTACGACGCCGCCGGTCAGCAGGTGAGCGTCACCGACCCCAACGGGCGCACCACCCGCAGCACCTACGACGCCGCCGGGGCCGTCACGCTCGTCACCAACCCCGACAGCAGCACCATCCGGTTCGAGTACACCGCGGACGGGCAGCTCGGCACCTTCACCGACGCCGACGGCAACCGCACCACCTACATCTACGACGACGCCGGACTGCCGCTGTCCAAGGTCCAGCCCGGCGGGCTGCGCACCAGCTACACCTATGACGCTGCCGGGCGGATCGCGACCGTCACCCAGCCCGGCGGCGGCACCGTCACCCGCGGCTACGACGCCGCGGGGCAACTGACCGGCATCACATACAGCGACCCGGCCACCCCGGCGGTCACCTTCACCTACGACGCGGGCGGCATGCGGTCGAGCATGACCGACGGCACCGGCACCACGCGGTACACCTACGACGCGACCGGTCAGGTCACCGCCACCACCGACGGGGGCGGAGCGACCGTCGGCTACAGCTACGACGCCGCCGGCCGGCTGACGGCGCTCACCTACCCCGGCGGCAACACGGTGAGCTACGGCTACGACACCGGTGGGCTGCTGACCTCCGCCACCGACTGGACCGGCAACGTCACCCGCTTCGGCTACAACGCCGACGGCGACAACGTCAGCCTGACCGTCCCCAACGGCGTCACGACCACGACGACGCGGGACCAGGCCGGCCGCATCACCGACATCACGCATGCCGGGCCCGGCGCGACGACGTCGAAGTACGGCTACAGCTACGACCCCGCGGGCCAGCTGCTCACCGGCACCGACACCGCAAGCCGCAGCTACGGGTTCGACCCGCTGGGCCAGCTCACCACGACCACTACGAACGGCGCCGACAGCGGCGCGTACCGCAGCACCTCGGCCGGCCTGCTCCAGCAGCTCGCCGACGGCACCACGCAGACGTACAACGCGGCGCAGCAGCTGACCACCTCCACGAAGGCCGGTGGTACGGCGACCGGCTACACGTACAACGGCAACGGCGACCGGATCCGCGCAACGACCGGGTCCGCCTCCACGAACCTGGTGTATAGCCAGAGCAGCGCGCTGAGCACGGTGACCGCCGCCGACGGCACGACCACCCGCTACACCACCGACGCCGACGGGCTCCGGCAGAGCCGCACCCGCAACGGCACCACCAGCCGGTTCGTGTGGGCGTCCGCGGGCCCGATGCCGCTGCTGCTCGACGACGGCGACCACCGCTACCTCTACGGCCCCGGCGTCACCCCGTACGCCCAGGTGAGCAGGACCGGCACGATCGAGTACCTGCACACCGACGCACTGGGCTCGGTGCGCTCCATCTCCGACGCCACCGGCGCCACGGTCGCGACGAACACCTACGACGCCTACGGCAACCGGGTCGGGCACACCGGCACCGCCACCAGCGCGTTCGGCTACACCGGCAACTGGACCGACCCCGACACCGGACTCGTCTACCTCCGGGCCCGCGATTACGACCCGGCGACCGGCCAGTTCCTCACCGTCGACCCGATGGTGGACAACACCCGCCAGCCGTACGCGTACGCGGACAACAACCCGCTGCAGCAGACCGACCCCAGCGGCAACTGCCCGATGTGCGTCACCGCACTCGCCGGCGCGGCGATCGGTGGCATCGTCGGCGCCGGGGTCTACGCCTGGCAGCACCGCGACGACCCGAACTTCAGCTACGGCGACATGGCGATGGCCGCCGGTAAGGGCGCGCTCATCGGCGGCGCGGCCGGGCTGCTCATGCCGGCCGCCGGTATCGCCGCCGCCGGAGCGCTCGGTCTGGAGTCCGGGACGGCCGCATTCACGCTGACCATGACGGGCGTCAACATGGCCGCCGGCGCCGGCTTCTCCTGGGTGGTGAACACCGCGGAGTGCCGGCCGACCACCTGGACCGACCTCGCGATCGGCGCCATCACCGGCGGGTTGTCGAGCGGGTTCCGGCCGTTCATCAACATGATCCGCGGCTCGTCGCGAGCCGCGTCAGGTGCCGAGGCGGCCAACGCCGGCCGGGCCGCCGAAGGCGGATTCGGCGGCGGCGGCACCGGAGCGTCCTCGGGCAGCGGCAGCGGCGGCGCGCGCGTCGTCGACGAAGCCGGCAACACCATTGCCGTGCCGGACGCCATCGCGGCGCGGCTGCGGGCCCACACCAACCAGGCACTGGCCGAATGGGACAGCGGGGTCATCGGCTACTCAGACGCCCAGGCAGCGGCGATCGCCCGGCACCCGGGCAGGTTCGAGGAGACCTACAAGGGCAACGTCCTGGACAAGCGGGTCAAGGATCTGAGCGAGCGGGATCCCTCCCTGCGCGCGCTGTATGTTTCAGGGCCGCGAGAACCTGCGCCGGACTGGACCAACACGTGGCCGCACGCGAACGCCGCCTGGTATGACCTCACCACCCCAGACAAGTGGGACGACCATGTCCAGCTTTACGGCTGGCTGGGCAGAGGCGTAGGTATCCTGTGGAAGTGACCTCAGCCGCCGCGCTGAAGCGGCGTTGGACCACGCCCACCGGGCGGAGTTCCGCCGCCGACATCCTGCGCCGCCTCCAAACCGGTGAAGCGCTCGGCGACCTGGGTCTGGACACCGTCGACGCGCGGGTGGACCTGCGTGGCATCACCTTCGGTGCCAGGTACCTGCGGTTCACGGGCGTCCGTCTCACCGGCCTCGACCTCAGCCATGCCGACGTGAGCCTGGTGGAACTCACCGGATGTCAGCTCGATGACTGCCGCTTCGAACGAGCCGTCTGCCGCGACTGGAAGGTGTTCGCCACAGACGTGACGGACTGCTCGTTCGCGGGTGCGAACCTGCGCGACAGCAGCCTGGGCTACTGGCACGGCGGACGTGGCAGCGTCTACGAACGGGTCAGCTTCGTCGGGGCGAAGCTGATCGACGCCAGCACCCTCACCGCCGTCTACCGGGACTGCGACTTCTCGTCAGCGCAACTACAGAAAGTGAACTTCTGGCAGTCCAGCCTCATCCGCTGCCGCTTCGCGGGCCCGGTGAAGGACGTGATCTTCGACGGGCGGGTGCTCGGCGAGCCGAAACCCGACCCGAACCCGATGGAGGACGTCGACTTCACCGACGCTCGGCTCGAGAACTGCACCTTCCGCGGGGTCCGCTTCGACCGGGTGCGCCTCCCCAAGGACCCCGACCTGGTGCTGATTCCCGACGTGGCGATGTACGACCGGGTCATCGCCCTGGCGCAGGCCAACCTGGAGCCGGAGCCCGCGCGGTTCGCCGCCACCTTCCTCGATTTGAGCCGGCGCACCAAGCCACCGGGCTCCGCCACCCTGCTGAACCTGCGCGACCTCGCGCCGTACGGCGCGGAGATCGGCGAGATTCTCGTCATGGCCGGCGGCGTTCGGCAAGGCTGAGGACCCCGGCGCTGACCCCCGATTTCGCCGATCTGGCCGGGGGCGACGCCGTCGACCGTGTCGACCGTGTCGGCGTGTCGGCGTGCTGGCCTGCGTGCGTACGCGCTCGCTCGTCGCCGCGCCGGCGTGTTGGGCGGCGTTGCGGATGCGGCGGCTCGGCGCCGTGGCCCGCGGCGCCCCGGCCGGCCAAGCGCCGCGAGGAGGCTTCGCACGCCATCGCCACCAGCCACAGCTCCAACGATGACCTGACTATTCATACCCACATCCACCAGGTCATCGAAGACGGCGAAGAAGCCTTCATGCGATGTTTCCAAATACGGCGACGTGCTACCGAACTGCCAGCACCACGCCGAGCCGAATAGCACATGCACGACAGCACTGAGATTTCATGGCACACCGAGTCGAATGCCAGACAAACAGCCAGAAGTTCAAGCGGCCGGCAGGCAACCAGGCCTGCCAGCTACTGCCGTGCGCGGACTGCATCCATCCCGTCGCGCGGGCCCAACGAACGACGTCGACGGGATCGCCCCTGGTCCCGGCGGCGCTAACAGCTCTCCGAGCTGCTCACCCAGGACTCGGCGCGGGTCGCCGCTTCGCCTTTTCAGTTCGGGGCCGACGACATTTGCCGGCCGACCCGGGACAGGGTTAGCCACTTGAAGAAGCAGTTCTTCGTCGATAGGCTAAACGCATGAATCCCCGCCTCGGGCAGGGATGCTATGGGTGGGGGTTTCCCCCCTTCGACACTGGTCTTGGTGAATGTTTACCAAGATCGTGGGGACCATAGCATCCAAACAGCAGACCCGAGCGGGTGACCACCCGGTCGGGTTTCGCCATGTGCGGACCGCGCCCCGGCGGCGACGATGACCCGCGTGCCGCGCAGCAATTTAGCCCCGGTCGAGCAGATGATCGCGGCACTCATCCCCGCGCCACTCCCCCGCGCCCGCCCGCCACGGCCACCACTGCCCCATCTGCCAGCACCTCGCACCGGCCCTGACCAGGCCGAGGCGCACCTGGACGTCGGCCGGCTCGACCCGTCCGGCCGAGTCTCGGCCCGCGCGCTGCTGCACCTCCTGGGCTGGCCACCCGGGCACCGCATCCAGTTCGACATCGCGCATGGCGCCATCACCGCGACCTCCAACCCGGCCGGACGGCACACCATCGGCGCCACGGGTCTCCTGGGCGTTCCGGCGGCGACTCGGCAGCTGTGTCACCTCGCCGTCGGCGACGTGGTCGTCCTCCTGGCCCACCCCGGCCGTGACCTGCTCCTCATTCATCCGGCCCACACCGTCGCACGGCTCCTCGTCGACCGGTCCGCCGCAGCCGATGGCGGCTGACCGCGCTCGGCTCGACGCCGCCTGGACCGCCCTCGCCGAGCTCGGCGTCACCCTCGCCGACCTGCAGAACGACGCCCGACCCACGCTGCCGACCTTCGACGAATATCTCCCGCAGGTCCTCGCCGCGGCAGGGCCCGGCGCGCTGCGCGCCTACCGCAGCTACTGGCAACGCATGACCACGGCCTGGGGCGAACTCACCATCGACGCCGTCTCCGCGAGCGACATCCAGGCACTCCAGCGACGCATCGTTGCCAACGCCCGAGCACGGCGCAACAGCCGCGGCGGCCGCCACGCCGGCGAACTGCTCATCGCCGCCGCCCGCGCCTTCTACAACGTCGCCATCGCCGACGGCCTCATCGACGCCGCCGACAGCCCAGCCCACCGGGTCCGCAAGCCCCGGCGACTGCCCACCACCCGACGGGCACTCACCCCAGCCGAACTGACCGACATCAACTTCGTTGCCCGCACCACCGGCAACGACACCATCCTCGACGCACTCCTGCTGCGCCTGCACACCGAAACAGCCTGCCGGCGCGCCGGCGCCCTCGGCCTACGGCTGCAGGACCTCGACGATGAACGCGGCCTCCTCCAACTCCGCGAGAAGGGCGGCACGGTCCGCTGGCAGCCGATCAGCCTCGACCTCGCCACCAGCCTCACCCAGCACGCCGCCGCCCGCGGCGCCGTCCTGCCAACCGACCCGCTGCTGCGGTACCGCAACGGCCGCGCCTTAACCAGCCGCCGCTACGACGAACTCTGGCGCCGCATCGGCCGGCACCTGCCCTGGGTCGCCGCCCAGGGCATCACCGCCCACTGGCTGCGCCACACCACCCTCACCTGGGTCGAACGGCACTTCGGCTACGGCACCGCCCGCGCCTACGCCGGCCACACCGACACCACCGGACCAGCCACCACCACCTACATCCGGGCCGACCTGCAAGCCGTCGCCGCCGCCCTCGCCGCGATGACCGGCCAGCCGCACCCGCTCGCGCAACCCATCGACGACCAGCGGGTGGTCTAGCGAAGCCTTGAACACGTTTGCGTCGCAGTAGTGCGGCACAGCATGGGGTCGCGCCAAGATCATCATGTGGTACAACGCAGAGAGCCCTGCAATTATTAGGCTCCTGAACGTGGCCCCCTCGACGAGCTGACCAGGGCGCTGAGAACACCGTGCCCGTCGCTGAGAACGCCGCCGAAGTGAAGGTCTGGGCCGCCAGCGAGGCACGCACCGCAGCCCGCCGGGCCTTGGCCGAGGGCGTCGTATCAGCGTGCCAGGAGGGCGCCTCTCAGGCCGAGATTGCGCGTCAAAACGGCTACTTCCGCAAGCAGGCGCGCCGCATCTTGCACACCGCGGGCGTCGAACTTGAGAAGCGGACACTGACCTTCAGCGCGCGCTTGACAAATAGATCCATGCCCGTGTGAAGGAGTTGGCGGCCAACTCGACCACGCCGCCGCAGACCCTCGACTTGACGGCTGGCTCGGCACCGACGCCCTTTAGGGCGATGAACCAGTCAAATCAGCACACCTTTACCGGTTTGAGACGGACAAGGTCGGACGGACGGAGGATCTCGATGTCGCCGCTGTCGGCACGACGGATCCGCAGCGTGTTGTCGGCCGTGGAGGGCAGCAGAACACCGCATACGGTGGCCCCGTCCGGGCGGGTGACCTGCACCGGGGTCGACTCCGGCGGGGCGGCCGGGGCGAACGTCGTCACTCCCACGGCCGCGGCCAGGGCGGCGATGGTGACAGCGGCGGCGATGATCGCCCGGCGCAGGCGAGCGCCTGCGACCGATGCCCGTGCGCGGTGGGCGACGTACCACTCGCGGAGGCCTTCGTCGTCGGCGACCGCACGGGTGACCGGCAGGCCGTGGGCGGCCGAATGACCGTTGACGACGGCGACCGCGGCGGCGGCGAGCGCGGCCAGCAGCGACCCGCCGACGAGGACCTGGGCCCACGGCTCGAGCGAACGGATGTCGTCGCGCCCCAGGGCAGGCAGGACGATGCCGACGAGCCCGATGAGGGTGACCACGGCGGCTGTCCACCGGTCCGCGGCGGTGCGCACCGACTGCAGCCGGCCGGCCGTCTCCGACCGCAGCGCCTCGGCCGCCTCGCTTAGGTACGGGTCGTTCGCGGCAGCGACGTCGACCTGGGTGTCGGAGACGAACGTCGCGGTGACCGTCCATGTGCGACCGCAACCGTCCGCGACGCCCTCCGGCCGGTCTGGGTGCTCACCGCGGCAGGCGCACGGCACGGAGGCGGTCAGCGTCGTCGGGGCGGGCAGGCCGGGTGCGCTCTCCAGTGAGGTGCTGGTCAGCGGTAGGTTCATGAACATCGAGTCATGGCACGCGGGGCAGGCGCCGGACAACAGCAGCTCCGTGCGTGACCTGGTGCCGGTCCAACCGGCCAGCTGCTGATCGGTGACCGTGATCCGTTCCCGCGCGTGCCGCATCGACGTCATCGCGACATTATCGCCACGGCGTCACCCCGCCACCCTGGCCGTTCGACCGAACCTCCGGGTGGGCGGAGCGGAGGAGTTGTGGCACCGTGCGTTGTCGTACAGTGACAGTCCTTGGGGTGGTCGATCGAAGGTGGTGTGGCATCTCTCGTGCGTTGAGCGGCCCGCAGCTGCGGCAGCTCGCCGGGGCGCTGCTGCATGCGTATCCGGCTCGGATCGGGTTGGAGCAGGTGCTGCGGTTCGACCTGGACCGGCGGCTGTCCGACCTGGTCGGCAACGTCGGCATGACCGAGGTCGTCTTCGCCGTGATCACCGCCGGCGAGGCCGAGGGCTGGTTGCCGGACCTCATCGACGCGGTCCTCGCCGACCGCGCCGGCAACCCGTTGGTGCGGGCCTGGGCCGTGGACACCGGGTGGCGGGCGGAGGTCGCCCCGTCACCGGAAGCCGCCGACGTCTTCGAGCGGACCGTCCGCCCGCGCGCGCCGGAGCTCGACCCCGACGCCTGGCGCGCCCGGCTCGCGGCGGCGCAGAGCGTGGTGTGCCGGGTCGCGGCCGAGACGCCCGCCGGTCTGCGACCGCTCGGCACCGGGTTCCTCATCGGCCCGGATCTGTGCCTGACCGCCCACCACGTGCTGGACGACGTCACACCGTCGACGATCCGGTTGCAGTTCAACCATCGCCACGACGACGCGGGAGCGACGGCCCCGCTGCACCACGACTGGCTCATGGCCGCCGCACCGCCGAGCCCGGTGGACACGCTGGAGGATCCCGGCGACCGCCTGCCCGCCGCCGGTGAGCTGGACTTCGCTGTCCTGCGCACCGCCGGGACACCGGGCGGCTGGCTGCGGCCGGCGCGGCAGGACTCGCTCGCCGCCTACGACGACCTGGTGATGCTGCAGCACCTCGACGGCGAGCCGCTGAGCATGGCGTTCGGGCACACCATCGACTACAACGGTAACGGCACCCGGCTGCGGCACATGGTCAACACCGCGCACGGCTCGTCAGGTGCCCCCGTGTTCGACATCTCCCTCGCGGTGGTCGCGATGCACCAGGGCGGCGACCCGGACAAGCGCCGCGGGCACCTACCGACGCACAACCGTGCCGTCCCGATCACCGCGATCCGGCAGGCGCTGCCGCCGGACCTCGCGGTCTTCTGAGGGCGGACGCCATGGACGGCATCCGCATGCGCCTGCTGATCATTGCCCTCAAGAGCGCCTACCCGACCTACCAGCAGCTCGCCGTCTTCGTCCGCATCGACCTCGACCGGAACCTGGCCGACATCGCCGGCGACGGGCCGCTGCACGACACCGCGTTCCGGCTGGTCGAGCAGGCCGTGGCCGAGGGGTGGGACGACCTGCTGACCCGCCGGCTGATGGCCTGCCGGCCGGCGAACCGGCAGGTCGCGGCCTACGCTGAGGCGTACGGGCGCGAGGTTGCGGCGGCGCGGGCCGTGCCGGCGAAGGTGCGCCACCAGAACGACGCCTACTTCGACCTCGACCATGCCAAGAACGTGATCCACGACCTGCTGCTCGACCGGCAGGCCGGGCTGCTCGGGATTTGGGTGACGGCCGAGGAGACCGCGGTGGCGAAGCGGCTCTGCGCGTGGCTGCCGCACTGCCTCGGCGATCTCGAGGAGAAGGACGACGTCAGCCTCGGCGCCGTCATCGCCGACCCGGACCACAAGGTGAAGCAGATCCTGCAGCACCTGCCGGAGCTGGACGAGACCGGCATCGTCTGCCAGGTCCTCGTCAACGACGCGACGCCCGCCGCCGTCGACGGCTTCTGGCAGGGTGTCCGGGACGGCTGCGGACCGATCGAACGCTGGTTCGTGCTGCTGTTCGTCACCGCGACCGACACTCCCGCGCCGTGCGGGGTCTTCGATCTGGGCCGGCCCGTGTTCACCCGGCTCGACGTGGCGAAGTGGGCCCGTGACGTGCTCGCCGGCCTCGGCTGGCCGGCCGATCTGGCCCGCCCTTGGAGCGGCTACGTGCAGAAACGCGCCGAGCTGCGCGACGGGTTCAGCATCCCGCTCACGTACGGGGCGCTGCACAGCAGCATCAACGCGGCCCGCAGATGTGAGGACCCCGCACAGTTCAGCGCATGGTTGCAGGGCGAATTGGTGAAGGAGGCATGACGTGAACGTCAGCCGGGGCGTCGACACGTCGATGCGACTGGACCTGGACGATGACGTGCCGGCGCAGCGGCCGATCGAGGACGTCGAGGCGGCGCCCGGCGCGCTCGGCAGGCCGCAGCTGCGGACCGTGCCGGCCGAGCCGTATCTGCTCACCGCCGACCTGTGCGACGCGGTCAACGTCGCGATCACCCTCGGCCGGCCGCTGCTCGTCCAGGGCGACCCCGGCGTCGGCAAGACCCGCCTCGCGCACGCCGTCGCGTACCGGCTCGGGCTGCCGCTGGAACAGGCGCACATCAAGTCCACCAGCCGCGGCCGGGATCTGCTGTACACGTTCGACGCGGTGCGCCGCCTGTCCGACGCCCAACTGCACCGGCCGTGGACCAAGACGCTGCCCGACGACCGCAGCTACGTCCGGCTCGGCCCGCTCGGCAGGGCCATCGCCCGCGCCCGTCACGGCCGCCGGTCGGTGGTCCTCATCGACGAGATCGACAAGGCCGACCTCGACTTCCCCAATGACCTGCTGCGGGAGCTCGACGAGCTGCGCTTCGACATCGACGAGGTCCCCGGCCTGCGGTACGAGGTGCCGCCGGACCGCCCCGACCTGCGGCCAATCATCATCGTGACGAACAACGAGGAGAAGCAGCTGCCGGGCGCGTTCCTGCGCCGCTGCGCGTTCCACTACGTCGAGTTCCCGGAGCACCCAGACGACCTCGACGCGATCCTCGACATGCACGGCATCGCCGACGCCGCCCTGCGCGGCGGCGCCATCGACGTCCTGCAGCGCCTGCGCGGCGTCGAACTGGCCCGCAAACCGGGCCTCAGCGAGCTGCTGGACTGGGCCCGCTGCCTGCAGAGCGACGACGTCGACCCGCAGAGCCTCACCACGCTGCCGAAGATCGGCGCACTGGTGAAGCAGCGCGCCGACCAGGACCGGGCCCGCAAACGGTTGAGCACACCATGAGCCCGCCGATGCCGGCGTTCCTCCACGACCTCGTGATCCGGTTGCGCCGCCGTGGACTGCCGATCGGCGTGGATGACTGCGCGGCGCTGCGGACCGTGCTCAGCACCGGCCACGGTCTCAGATCCCCCGACGAGCTGCGCGCGCTGTGTGTCACGCTGTGGGCCAAGTCCCGCCGCGATGCCGAGCTCATCGTCTCGACGCTGCACCTCGTGGACGTGCCTGAGTGGCCGGTGGAGGGTGGCGCCGCACCGGTGACGGACGGGCCGCCCGTCGCCTTCCCGGCGCCCGAGTCGGCCGTCGAGCTGCCCCCACCCGCCGCCGACGCCGAGATGCCGGAAGCTCTGACCATCACCGCCCCCACCCGCCTCGGCGACGGTCTCGGCCCGCCACGCTCCGGACGGTCCGCGCCGTTCCTGATGCTGCAGCCGCAGTACCCGCTGTCGCAGCGGGAGGTCGCCCAGGTGTGGCGCCGGCTGCGGCTGCCCGTCCGCCAGGGCCCGCCGACGGAGCTCGACGTCGACGCCACCGTCGTGCGCTACGCGTCGACCGGCGTGGCCATGCCGCCGGTGCTCGCCCCGCGCCGCGTCAACGCCGCCCGGCTGCTGCTGCTCGTCGACCTCAACGGGTCCATGACCCCGTTCCACGGCCTCGTCGAGCACGTCCTGCGGGCAATCGTCCGCGCCGCCCGCCTCGACGAGATCACCATCGCCTACTTCCACAACTCCCCCGGCCGCAGCCCCGACCGCAGCCCGCTGGCCGACCTGCCCGACCCGCTCGGCGCCGAGCTCGACCCCGTGCTGGACCGCATCACGCCGCTGCCCGGCGGGCGCGTGTACCGCAACCCCGACCTCACCGGTTCACGGCCGCTGCCGGCGCTCCTGGCCGACACCACCCCCGGCTCGTCCGTTGCTGTCATCAGCGACGCCGGCGCGATGCGCGGCTCGTTCGCCATCACCCGCCTGTACGACGCGGTCGCCTTCGCGCTCGCCGTCGCCGCCCGCCGGGCCCACCTCGCCTGGCTGAACCCGCTCGCCCGCGGACGCTGGGCCGGCACGACGGCCGGCCAGCTGGCCCGGCACGTGCCCATGTTCCCGCTCGACCGGGACGGCATGTACGCCGCAGTCGACGTCCTCCGCGGCCGGCCGGCGACACTGGAGCGCCCACTGTGACCGCGCTCGCCGCCGCGTCGGCCGCGGCCGCCCGCCTGGCCGAGGCCCGCTCGACCTTGCCACCCGGCGCGCTCGACCTCGCCTGCCACGCCGCCGTGCCGGTCGCCGTCGACCCGACGCTGCTCAACCTCCTGCGCACCAACTTCTTCCTCGACCCGCCGGACGAGCTGCCGTGGACGGTCGAGGCGGACCTGCTGGGCTCACCGCTGTTCCGTGAACTCGGCGGCGACCTGTACGAGTTCGAGCCCGACCTGCGCCGCCACCTGCTGCTGAGCCTCGGCACCCGGTACGGGGTGGACCGTGCCGTCCAGGTGGCGCTGCTGCTGGAGCGGTACTGCGACCGCCCCGGCGTGTGGGGCGGGCAGCCGCTGCTCCTGCACGCCCAGCAGCTGACCGCGTTGAGCATCATCGACCCGCCCGCAGCGTTCCGATGGCTCGACGAGGCCGGCGCCGGGACGTCGGCGCCCGTGCAGCTGTCGCCGGACTGGTTCGTGGCGATGCGCGGCCGCCTGGCCGCACGACCGGACCCCGCGCTGCGGGTCGCCGACGAGATCGAGGCCGCGCTCGCCCGTCTGCGCGCCGGCAACACTGACGTCCTGTCGCTGCTCGGCGAGCTGGCGCTGCTGCCCGGCGCGGACGTCGCACCGATCCGGGCTGCGCTGCGCGACACCGCCGACGACGTCGCGGCACCGCTGCTGCGGCTGCTGGCCCGGGTCCAGCCGGTGGACGCGTCGACTGACCGAACGGACCAGCGGGTGCCGCTGCATCTGTTGCTGGACCTTGACCTCGCCCCGTCCCCGTGGATGAGTGCGCCGGTCGGCACCGTGGCCGGCCAGCCCGTGTACCTTCCATTGAACACCGACCAGCACGTGGTGACGGCGGTGTTCTCCACCGAGCGCGCCCGGACGGACACGCTCCGCACCATCGCGCTCGCGTTCGCCTGCACGTACCGCCCCAGCGAGGTCAACCTGGTCCTGCTCGACACCACAGGTGACCGGGTGTTCGACGACCTGCACGTCCTGCCCCACGTCGTCGCGGCCGTCACGGACCTGAGCCGGCAGGAGGACCGGCGCCGCCTGCACCGGGCCATCCGCAGCCGCGCCGGCAGCCCCGCAGCGAAGCCCAAGTGCATCACGCTTGCCGTCGGCAGCGACGCTGTCGAGACGGCGTATCTGTACGCCGACACCAACGACATCCCGAGAGGTGCAGTCACCACGATCACGGTGCGGCTCGATGAGCCGCACGCACCGTTCGCCAATCTCGTCACCCAGACGCACGACCGGCAACACGCAACGCAGATGCTGCCCGCGACGACGGCGGTGGCGTACGACGAACGCCGGACGGTCGCCGACATGCTGATCGAACGAGCGGTCGCGCGCCATCCAGACCGGCAGCCGCCGATCTGGGTGCCGGCACGTGCTAACCCACCGACCCTGGACGAGCTCCTCGCCCGGCTGCCGGCGGACGGCCGGGCGTTCGGCGTCGTCGGCGGTGTCGATGACGAGAGCCGCAGGGACTACGAGCCGTTGACGGTCGACCTCGACGACGGCAATGTCGCGATCGTCGGCCGGATCTTCTCGGGTAAGGGCACCATCCTGTCGTCGCTGGTGCTGTCGTTCGCCCGACGCCGGCGCCCCGACCAACTCGAGTTCTTCATCGTCGGCCCGGCCAACCCCCTCGCCGACCTTGCCGGGCTGCCGCACGTCGCGCAGTACGCTCCCCGGCCCGACGCCGACCTGATCGCCCGGGTGCGGCGGGCCATGCAGGCCCGGCGGCTGGCGAGCGGGCCGAGCACGGTGCTGGTCGTGAACGATGTCCCGGACCTCCTCCCGCTCGTGGAGGAGATCCGCCGGTCAGGACCGACGTCGAGCATCCGGGTGCTGGTGTCGGCGACATCCTGGGACTCGCTCGGTCGGTTCGAGATCGAGCTCGAAACGACCTTCGACGATCCTCCCAATTCACGCATCGACCCCGAACAGTACGTCGACCCGGTGCGCTCCATGAGCCACGGCCTGGCCCCGGGCGGGGTGCCGTTCGTCATCCCGCTCATCGACCACGTCGAACAGCTGGTGTCGCGGATCGCCGCCTCCTGGACCGGGCCGACCGCCCGCGATCGATGGGCCGGCATCGACGCCGGACAGCAGCCCCCGCCGCGGCCGGTCTCCACCGGCCGCCGGATCGCTGTCGTCATCGGCACGTCTACGTACGCCGACTCGGAGCTGCCGCCACTGCCCGGCGCGGTCGCCGACGTCAGCGCGATCGCCGAGGTGCTGCGAGACCCGTCGATCGGCAACTACGACGTCACCGTCCTCCTCGACCGCGACGAACGGACGATCAGGCAGACCCTCGACGACGTCCTCACCGGCAGCGGGCCCGACGACCAGGTCCTGGTGTATGTCACTGGTCACGGGATGCTGGAGCCGCGGGGGCACCTGTACCTCGCAACGACCGACACCCGACGCGATAGGTTGCTGGCGACCGCCATCGACTCGCAATGGATCATGGACCTGCTCGACCACTCCCGCGCACGGCAGCAGGTGTTGCTCATCGACACCTGCTTCAGCGGCGCGATGGCCGACAGGCGCAACACCGTCCCGGACGTCCGCGACCCCCTCGCGCCGGATGTCAGACGAGCCGTCCTCACCGCGACGCAGGGCACGCAGTACGCGTGGCAGACGACTGGCGAGGACGGCAGACCAGGGATGTCAGCCTTCACCGCAGCGGTCGTCAAGGGCCTCTCCACGGGCGATGCGGACGCCGACGGCGACGGCGTCATCACCATCAACGACGTCTACGAGTACGTCTACCACGAGATGGCCCGGGCCGGCGTCCAGTCGACACCGGCGCTGCGGTCGTCCGGAACCGGATCGATGACCATCGTACGGTCGCGAGCGCCGCATGCCGCCTCCACACCTGGCGGCGAACGGCCCGGCCCAAACGAGCTCGACGCCGGTGCCGCCCGCCTCGTGGTGATGGACCTGCAAATCGCGCAGGCTGGCGATCGGCGTAAGCAGCTGGAAGCACGCTTTCAAAGCGTCTTCGTCGAGCGGATCATGAATGAATACGACGTCGAACGGATCGGCGGCGACCCCCGGCGCGACCTGACACTTCGCACGTCCGCTGACGGCGCCGCAGAGCTGCTCGCCGCGCTCGCCAATGGAATCGTCACCGCCAACCAGGACATCGAACCGCAGGATCGGCTGCAGGTTCGCGCAGCGATGTATCTGGCGAACGAAGCCGGCTTCAACTCGGAAGTGCTCAACGCACCCGAGCTGCGCCTCCCAACCGACGCCAACCTCGCAGTCGTTTTCTCAGATTCCTTGCGTACGGCAGTCGCCCATACGGTTACTGGCGCATCATGGACCGCCTTGCGGCCACTGACGCTACATGTTGGCGCGGACCGCTCACCGGTGCACGCCTGGATTGCAGCGGTGCGCACCGAACCGGCTGTGGCTGGCGAGATCCTTGGCAACAGGCACGAGATCCTTAACAACAGGTACCGGCTTATCGCCCCCATCGGCACCGGTGGCATGGCCGTCGTGTGGCGGGCCCAGGATCTT
Source organism: Dactylosporangium sp. NPDC050588 (assembly GCF_040654975.1). Classification (NCBI taxonomy): domain Bacteria; kingdom Bacillati; phylum Actinomycetota; class Actinomycetes; order Micromonosporales; family Micromonosporaceae; genus Dactylosporangium; species Dactylosporangium sp. NPDC050588. The sequence continues at coordinate 25,967 of NZ_JBFAJA010000102.1, forward strand.
GCGCTGGACCGCAATGTCGCGGTCAAGTTGCTCGCCGACAAGCCCGGCAACTCGGAGCCCTTCCGGGCCGTGGCGCAGGTCCTCGCCCGCCTCCATCATCCCAACATCACCGCCGTGCACGACTACGGCGAGGCCGGTGACCCCACCGCGAACACGTACGGCCGGTACGGCCGGCGCCCGTACATCGTGATGGAGCTGCTCGAGGGCGAGCTGCTGTCCAATAGGCTGCGCAGCGGCCCTATGTCGTGGCGCCGCGCCACCCAGATCTGCGCCCAGGTCGCCGCCGGGCTCGCCGCAGCGCACGAGTGCAACCTGGTGCACCGCGACATTAAGCCCGGCAACATCATGCTCACCGCCGCCGGAGCGAAGATCCTCGACTTCGGCGTGGCCGGGCTCACCGGCTCGTTCGCCCCCGACGACGAGGACGGCACCATCTTCGGTACCCCCGCCTATCTGGCCCCCGAGCGGCTCCTTGGCGGCGGGGTCATCCCGGCGACCGACGTGTACACCGTCGGCCTGCTCTTGTACCGCTGCCTCACCGACCGACTCCCGTGGCACGCGGACACGCCAACGCAAATGATCACCAACCACGTCTATGAGCCCCCACACCCGCTCCCGGAGATCCCCGGCCTGCCCGGCGACATCAGCCAGCTCATCGCCCGCTGCCTCGCCAAGGACCCCGCGGGCCGACCAACCGCCTCCGAGGTCGCACGGGTCCTCGCCGCCGCCACCGGCCTCCACGTCGAACTTCCCCGCCCGAACGAACCTGTCGACGGAACGGTGATGGAGCCTGCACGTCCCGACGGCCAGGACATTCCGGGATATCTTGGCCGGGTCCATGACCGCGCCGGAAATATCGTCGGCACCTGTTTCCAAGCTCGACCTGGCGTCCTGGTGACTGCCCTGCACATCGTCAGCGACTTACAACCTGACATAGTCGTCACTGCACTCAACCATCACAGCCAGCCGATCCCCGCACAGATAGCCGTGGTCGACGAGCGGACCGACCTTGCGGTGATGAGGTGCACTCAGGCGTTCGACGCATCGGTCGCGGGCTTCGCCGCGACCGACCCAATCCCGGCCGGCACTCGGGTGATCATCGACCGTGCCCTGCTGGGCACCGAACCTCACACCTCCTCGTACACCGATGACGTTTGGGCTACCGGCGATGGAAGAACTGCCGCCATCCCTTCAATCATGGCAGGCGCACCTGTTCGGCGCCCTGGCGACGATTTGGTCGTCGGGGTCGTCGTGGCCCGCCGATTCGCGCCGCGAGGAACAGCACGAACAGAGGACCTGATACCGCTCCTCGACCGTGTGGAAGCCGCGAGCGAGACGCCCGAGCTCGCCGCCGGCCTGCGGCGGGCCCTGCGCGACGGCGAGTTCGCGCTGCACTACCAGCCGGTGGTCCGCCTCGCGGACGGCCGCGTGACGGCGGTCGAGGCGCTGCTGCGCTGGACCCCGCCCGGCGGCGAGGCGATCCCGCCCGGCGTCTTCATCCCCGTCGCCGAGGCCACCGGCCTCATCGTGCCGATCGGCTGGTGGGTGCTCGAGCAGGCGTGCGCCCAGGCCCGCGCCTGGCACGCCCGCGACGGGATCAGCCTGACCGTCAACGTGGCCGCCCACCAGCTGCGCGAACCCGACTTCGTGGAGCGCGTCCGCGCCGCCCTGCACGCCGCCGGGCTGCCGGCCCGGGCCCTCGTCCTCGAGGTCACCGAGAGCACCCTGGTCGCCGACGCCGACTCGACCGCCCGGCTGGACGCGCTGCGCGCCGACGGGGTGCGGGTGGCGATCGACGACTTCGGCACCGGGTACTCCTCCCTGGCCTACCTCGTCCACCTGCCCGTCGACGTGCTGAAGATCGACCGCACGCTCATCGCGACCGCCGTGGACACCACACTGATGCGCGCGATCCTCCAGCTGGCCGGAGGGCTCTCGCTGCAGACGGTGGCGGAGGGCGTGGAGACCGAGGAGCAGGCGGCGACGCTGCGGTCGCTGGGGTGCGAGCATGCGCAGGGATTCCTGTACTCGCGGGCGGTACCACCGGACGATCTCGACGCCCTGCTGTCGGGGCGGCTGGAACTGGGCGCCGAAACGATTGGGCCAGAAGGAACGGCGACCGCAGCTGCCGTGAGAGTACCTTCCGGCGAGTCGCAGATCGACCTCCCGGTGCATCAACCGGGGGCTGGCAGCACCGCCGAGGCGCAGGACGACTTCGAACAGCCGATCGTTGCACCGCTATCGCCAGACACCGACGCGGATTTGTGGCGGGCTGTCGCTCTGCTGCGGCGCCTCGATCCAAATGGCCAGCGGACGGCGACAGCCGTGCGCGAGGCGCTGGACGGGGTGATCGACGGTCCGCGGACCGGTCGGTACAGCCTGAAACAACTCCTCAAGTCGGAAAAAACTACCGTCGGCGCCCAGGTCGAACTGGCCTTTCAACGCACCTTCGGACTCACCGATGGACATCGCCTCGACCTATCGATCGACGGTGTCGAGGCGGACTTCAAGTTCACCCAGACCCGGGGTGCGTGGCAACTCGGACCGGAGAACACCGGCCAACTCGTCATACTGGTGTATGCCAACGAAGAACTCGGAGAGTGGGGCCTCGCCCTCGGTCGTGTGACCGACGACCTCGCGGCTCCGGCAAAGAATAGAGACGGAAAGTTTTCCCTGCGCCGAGACCGTCTCGACTCGGGACTCATATGGCTGTTCAGAGACAAACCGCTCCAACGGAACGTGCTGGCCGAACTGGACGAGGAAGACCGGCAGGAAATCTTCGCCCAAGCCAGCAGCATCGACAGGGTCGTGGAGCTCGCCCGGCGATCGCGGGGACGCCCCATCTCCCGTACGGCTCTGGCGACGGTCGTCATGCAGGCCGATCCGGCGAGACGGCTGCGCGATGCGCAACCGAAGCTGGCCCAAGAAGGCTTGTTCCTGTTCCGCGGCGGCCGAGTAGAGGATCGCCGACGCATCGAGCACCTTGGTCTACCGGAGCTGGCCTCCGACGAGATCGTGTTCCTCCAGCTCGTCAGCGTGCATCCCGAGACCACAACCAAACCGTTCGTCGAGCTGGCCGAGGGCTTCTGGTCGCTGGCGTCGGACTAGGCACAGCCAACAAAGTCGGTGATCCCATCTTGAGAACTGCGGACCCGCCCGCAGTGGGTCTGTCAACTTAACGGCTCTGGCGCAGAAACGGTGGTGTCTGCCGGTGACGGCAGTTAGGGTCTGGAGTCCTCACCGCAGGGCCGAGGCCCGCCGGATGCTGCCCCAGGCTCATGTACGGCACGAGCCAAGATCAGCAAGAAAGCCCCCATTGGCCCACCCGCGGCGGGCGCCGACGCTGCGCCCCGCTGTAAACGGTTGGAGCGGCAACTGAATGACCTGGTTCACTTGACTCCCTCCACGTATTGCAGGAAGGCATCGTGAGCGAGCCACAAGTTGACGCCCTCTCCACTCCGCCAGATGACGAAGCGGTGACAGCCGGTCCCATCCCGCCATACACCCACGATCCGGAACGACTGCCTGCGCTTGCAACGTTGGTCGACGCCGCCTGTGATGGCGCAGCGGATCCGCATGACGTCGCGTTGCGAGTCGATGAACTCTCGCCGCAGATCGATCCGCTGACGAGCCGCTCCGAGAAGATGGCGCTGTTTCACACGTTCATGTACCTGCTGGAAGTAACGACACCGGACCAAGCCCGAGTCGACGCACGGTTGGAGCCGCTGGACGGACCGTCGCTGCTGCCAGTGGCGTTGCGCGACGCCACAGAAGCGATGCGCACACTTTGGCTCGGGCTTGCCGAGCACGTTCGGCATCCCATGGCACGTGCACGATGCTGGGACATCGTCTTCACCCTCACCCTGTTGCGCAACCGTCGCACCTCCGCCGAGCAGGCGATAAACGCGTATCTCGAGGCATCCAAGCCACCTACTTCACGTCGGCACCGAGGCGACAGCCTCGTCCGAGCGTGGGTCCTCGCCCGCCGGGTCAGCCTCAACGACACCACGACGTCCAACGCGATCCACGAGGCCATGAAGACGCTGGCGACGGAGGGCGTCGACCAAGGCGATCCGTACCCCGCCATGACAGTCCTCGCGGCCTTGATCAGCCCAGGGCGGACACGGCCCGAATCCGTCGACCCCGACGTGGACACCTTGCTTGACCGGGCTGTCCTTGCGTACTCGCAGGTCCACATCATCAGCGGATTCGCCACCCTCATCCGGCGCCGCGCCGGCGAAGGCAGCGAACGGGCAGAACAGGCGAGCCGGCACGAGGTGAACGCGATGATCGCCGAGGCCGACGCGGCGACCGATCCGATGATCATCAGGAACCGGTATAGCGAAGCTGCGGCGGCCGCCCACACCTACGGTTTGGCCGACCTGGAGAAGAGGGCGGTCGCAGGCTTGCAGTCTGCGCCCAGGGTCTCCTGGACCGTCTCCGAGTACAAGATCACTACGCCATCCCGGTTCTTCCATGCCCACCTGCCCGGCTTCTCGCAGGCATCCGAGTGGCGGCAAGCACTTTCGATCTGGCTGCACTCAACGGCACCCAGTGGCAGCTTTACCGCCAACGAACGCGCAGCCAACCGAAACCTTCAGGCGTCGGTGATGACCCGCCTCGCCTCCATGGTGATCTTCCGCGACGGCGACCTTCCAGCCCGGGCGCTGGACGGCGACGCAGATCGCCTGGAGCACGCGCTCGTGCAGATCGAACAACAGACAATGGAGATGCGCGGCCGTTTCCTGGCCCGCGCACTGGTTCAACTTCAACAGCGATTCGGAATACCATCCCAGGCCGACCTCAAGGCCTTTCTGCTCCAATCAGGAGCCGCGCCGAACCTGGCTCAGGCATTGGCCACGGCATTCCAGCTGTACTGGGTCGAAGAATACGACGCATGCTGCCACCTCATCGTGCCGAAGGTCGAAGCCGCCACGCGAGCGTTGCTACTCGAACTCAACGAACCTATGTACCGGGCCGCCGTCGGCGACTCGGTTGGCCAGTTTCCCGGCCTCGGAAGCTTGTTGCCGCTGCTGGTTGAGAACGACTTTGACCCCGACTGGGAACGCTTCCTACGCACCTTGCTGCTCAACTACGGCACCAACCTCCGGAACCTCATTGCACACGGCTACGCCGACAATGTCGGGCCCGTCGACGCCGCGCTGGCATTGCGCGCCGCTGCGGTCCTGGTGCTCGTCACCAATGGCAACGCAGCAGGTCGCGACGCTGCGCGGGTACAACAGACCTTGAGAGAACCCACCGGCCACCGGCGGCGGGATGGATGGTGGCGCCGTTGCGTTGCGGCCCTGCACATCGTCAGGCGCGACCATTGAATTGTCTCATGCCACCTGAAACGCCCGCTCGTAACTCAGCCCAACACCTCGACATGGCAGAGCAAGCCGACCGCCAACGAGCGCGACGGGGCGATGGCCTGTACCGCCGTCAACCGGCTTTCGACTAACTACAGCGGGCAACGGCCGAGATCCGACGAGGACTTGAAGGAATGAAACCGTGTCGATAGCATAAACGCATGAATCCCTGCTTCGGGCAGGGATGCTATGGGTGGGGGTTAATCCCCCCTTCGACACCAGTTCGTGTGGGATTACACCAACATCACGTCAGGGCACGGCCGCCCACGGCGCTGGTGCGATACCGCGTGCTCGGTGACTCGATCGGGTGACCAGCCCGTTTGTGGCACACGCCCCTCGATCGCGGCGCGGTCACGATGACCGCCATGAGACGCAGCGGACCAGCCGTCGAGCAGCTCATCGGCGCGCTGATCCCTCAGCCACTCCCCCGGCCCATCCCGACGCCGGCACCGCTGCCGACCCTCCCACCACCCCGGGCACCGACCGGTCCGGACAGGATCGAACTCGACGTGGCCCGGCTCGACCGGGCCGGGCGCTGCTCGGCCCGGAAGCTGCTGCACCAACTGGACTGGCACCCGGAGCACCGACTCGTCGTGGACGTCGCCGACGGCACGATCCTGATCCAACGCCACCCGGGCGGCCGGGTCCTGACGGACCCCCGCGGCGCCCTCACCCTGCCCGCCGCGGCGCGACAGCTGTGCGGGATCTGCGGCGGCGACCGGATCGTACTCGCCGGCGACCTCACCCGTGACCGTATAACCGTCTATCCGATGGCAATAGTGGCCCGGCTGCTCACCGAACACCACACCCGCCTCACGGACGGCCATCATGGTCACTGACCCGGACCGTCTCGCCGCAGCGTGGGCCGCGCTCGCCGAGCTCGGGATCACCCTCGCCGACCTGCAGCACGACGCACGACCACGACGGCCGACCTTCGACGAGTACCTGCCACACGTCGTCGCCGCCGCAGGACCCAGCGCCAAACGCGTCTACAGCACCTACTGGAACCGCATGGCCAGCACTTGGGCCGGCCGACCGATCGACGACATCGCCGCCAGCGAGATCCAGGCGCTGCGGCTCGCGGCCGTCGCCACCGCCCGCAGCCGCCGCAACAACCGCGGCGGCCGCTACGCCGGCGAACTGTTCATCGCCGCCGCCCGCGCCTACTACACCTGCGCCGCCGACGACGGCCTCATCGACCCAGCCGACAGCCCCGCCCACCGCATCAGCAAACCCCGACGCCTCCCCAGCACCCGCCGGGCCCTGACCCCGGACGAGCTCACCGAGATCAACCTCATCGCCCGGACCACCGGCAACGACGCCATCCTCGACGCGCTCCTGCTCCGCCTGCACACCGAAACCGCCTGCCGACGCGGCGGCGCCCTCGGGCTGCGCCTCATGGACCTCGACACCGAACGTGGGCTCGTCATGCTCCGCGAAAAGGGCGGCACCACCAGATGGCAGCCGATCAGCCTCCACCTCGCCACCCGCCTCACCGAACACGCCCGCATCCGCGGTGCCGTCCTGCCCACCGACGCGCTCCTGCGCTACCGCAACGGCACACCACTCACCAGCCGCCGCTACGACCACCTCTGGCACCGCATCGGCCAGCACCTGCCCTGGGTCGCCGCCCACGGCATCAGCACCCACTGGCTGCGACACACCACACTGACCTGGGTCGAACGCCACTTCGGATACGGCACCGCCCGCGCCTACGCCGGCCACACCGACAACACCGGACCAGCCACGACCACGTACATCCGCGCCGACGTGCAAGCCGTCGCCACCGCCCTCGCCACCATGACCGGCCAACCACACCCACTCGCCCAAACCACCAACAATCAACCAGACGGTGGCCACCCACCGGCTTAAACACCCGCCTGACCTCAGACGATGGATCTGTGCACTGACCCGCACGACAACAAACCGCGCGGATCGCGGAATGGGCGTGCGCCTTGTCCGTCGACCTCTGCGGGGCCACGATGATCGGCGTGACGGACGAACAGAGACTCCAGCAGATGATCGATGAGCTCCGCCGAATGCGCGAGCGGTGCGAGCCGAAGTCAAACCAGAACCCGCGTTACCTCCGCTACTCGAACGCCGTGTCGGCCCTGCGCTGGGTCATCGATGACCTGGCGAAGGAACGGGCGATTAATCGAGAGCGTTGAGAGTCGCTCTCGAGCTCACCCGCCCACATCGCGGCATTATGCAGGTAATCCTTGGCAAGGGGTCCAGGAAGTTGATCGTGGTCCGCGCGGGTCGATCATGGGGCTGGTGAGGGCTGGTAGAGCTCGCCGTCGGTGTCACCACTTCGAAGACTCGATGTCGGCATCCCGTGGAAGCGACTATGCAGACTCGCCCTGCGCGGGTGACGACGAAACCCCATTGGGTGGTCCGCATCGACGTCGACTGAGTAGTCTCCAAGCGCGCTCGGTGTTGTCGCCCGATGAGGAGTTGGTCCGTTGTACCAGCTGGGAACGGTTCGCGTGCTCACCGTCGGGCCGCCGGGACGGCCGTTCGCGGACGAATGCCTGGACCTCGGTACAACCGGTGCTCCGGACCTGCTCATGGGCGCCAACGGGTCCGGGAAAACCACGTTTGCGCGGCTCGTGCAATTCGTCCTGACTCCGCACATAGTTGAAGGATTAGCCCGCACGGGATGGAGCCGCTTCTTCCCGGAGCATCAACTGGGCCACGTCGTACATGAGTGGCGCGACCCAGCCTCCGACCAGTCCGTCGTGCTCGGGCTCGCCGCGATGCGAAGCCATGGCCAGCTGAGGTGCTTCCGCTACTCGCTACGGCTGCGGCTCGGCCTTGACCTCCGTTCCCTGCCGCTCGCCAAGCACTCGTCGAGCCTTGAGCAGTTACGCAGTTGCCTAGTCGAGGCAGCAAGCCCCGATTGCGGCGAACCGTTCTTCACGGCGGAGGAGGAGGCGTGGCGTAGTCATCTGAAGTCTTTCGGGCTCGGGGGCGATAGCATCTACTTCCCAGGCGAACACGGACGTCGATGGACGGCGGACCGAGCGGCGTTTGTGGAGGAGGCCATCCGGTGGCTGGCTTCGACAGTGGTCGTGCCGGAGTTGACGGAAACGGGCGGGGCGGACCTCGCCCCCGAACAGGTAGTGGCGCAAGGATTGCCCGCGGTTAAGACACTGCTACGGCACTTACGGGCTGTTGAGGACCTTTCGACCGTTCCCGGCCCTGATGGCACGCAGCGCCCGCTCGTTCGGCTTCGATTCGCAGATCCCTCCGACGAAATGCTGCGAGAGCAGCTAAAGGCGTTGGTGAAGCGCGCCGCGCCGAGAGAATGGCATGCTGCGGTGGCGGTGGCCGCGATCCGGCACACGGTGGACGTCAGCATACTGGTCGATCTTGTTCGCGAGCCACGGTACGTATCGCTGGACCACTGGGAGAGCTCGACCTCCTGGATGACCCAGGAGGTGACGGCTGTCGTACTGAACTCAGTATTCGCACGTGTCCGGGCTTCGCTCAGCGGCACTGGTGCGGTGCCCGTACTCGCCTTCGTGGATCTCCCGTGGACGGCGACCGCAGCACGGCCAGAGGCCGAAATCCTGCGCCATTGGGGACAACACATCGTCTACCTGATGGCTGGCCAAGCGTTGGACACCAGGCAGTCAACGCCCGGCGACGCCGGCAGGATCTTCAATATCGTCGATGTTGAACGCCGCGATGACGGCGAACGACACAGCCGGATTGCGTCCGCCGTCGCGCTTGCGTCGGTGAAGGCAGACCGTGCCGACCAGCGGGACTTCGAGCCGCTCACTGACGTGTTCGACGTGCTTGATCCCGCCGCCGGTGCATGGCAGGACAGTGACCTCATCGTTCCGCACTATCGGTGGTGCGGCACATCGGACAACGTGTGGATCGCGTCGGCGCTGCAGCCGTCAAGCGTGGCCCGCTTCGCCATCCTGCGTCCAGTGCATACGCTTCCGCCCGGGGCGGCTCTGTTGTACAGCCGCTACCTGGGCGGCGACGCCATCTTCGGCGACGAGGCGGTCTCCCGGCGGCAGTTGGTCACCATCTCCCCCGACGACCTCGCCGACCTCATGGTTCCGCGGCTAGACCGGTCTACACTTCGGGCGATCGCCGACCTGACGGCCGCCGCGGATGATTTCGACCAATGGCGCCGACAGACGATGACGGCCGTCGACTTGTTCTTCCAATGGCGAGACATTTCCGCGGCGCGCGCCGAGATCATCGCAGCTGGTCGGCTGACCCGTCAGCGGTGGGAAGCCGCCCAAGTTCTGGATGCGTTCGCGTCCCGCGTCCGCACAACCCTGCCGCACCCCATCGCCAGCCGGTGGCGGTCCCTCGATGCCGCACGCCCGGACGAAGCGGGCTACCGGGCGGTCCTCGACTGCGCCGAGACTGTGGTGACGTACTGCGCCGCTGTCGGCGTGCAGTTCGCGTTTGCTCATCAGGTGGCGCTGCCCAAACTGCGCGCACTGTCGAGCAAGATCAAGCAAGGTACACCGATTTCGTTCGGCGTCTGGACCACGATGCTGGCGGACCTGGCCGGCGTCGCCTCCACCGCATCCATTCCAGCTGACTCCCCGCTGCGTAACTTCGCCCAGTTCGGCGGAGACATCGCCCTGGCCGTCGCGGACTTGAAGGAACGTCGCAACCACATGGCTCACGGCCGCGTGCCAGCAGTACACGAATTCGCACCGTTGTGCGAGTCCGCCCGGGCAGAGTTGGAAAAGGTCATCGCGGCGGCCGAATGGCTTGCCGACTACCCGCTCCGGCACGTGGACGAGGCCCTCTGGGACAGCTACTCCAACAGCACCCAGGTTGCCTTCCGTGAACTCATGGGCGACCACAGTGTGGTGCGCCTGCGACGTGACACGACTACAGGCAACGTCGAAGTGTTCAGTCCCTATGCAGTCGATCAGTTCGGTCGCTATTACCTTCTGCGTCCACTGCTGCACACCGCCGTCTGTCAGGGGTGTGGTCAGCTCAGCGTCTTCGTGCTAGATCGTTGGAGTCCCGACGAGCACCGAGCCGAGTTCAAGGCACTGAACCATGGCGATGTGTGCCACGTGTCGTGTGAGAGCGCCTTGCGCGCCGTCGGCTTGTTGACCACGTGATCCCGCAGATGCGCTTAACGCTGCCGTGGCGCCACATGGCGCCTTGCAGGCGCACGCCGGGCAAGGCGGTCGCAGGCGACTGCCGGGGGCAACAACGCGACGTTGCCGCGCCGAGCACCCTTTTCAATCGTTCTGGCCAGTTTTGCCGTCCCGGCTGGGCTAGCCTCGGTTGGTCTGCGTGGCCGACGCAACGAGCGATGACCTGTTTGGTTACGGCACCTTTCGCTCGCGGACTCTCCCCAGTCCGCCGACTCCGCCCCGCTGTCGCGCTGCGTACGCTGCGCGACGAGGGGAGGACATGGTGTACCTGGCGGAGCTGGGGCTAACTGGGTTCCGGGCGTTCGCCGAGGCGCGGATCGCGCTCCGGCGCGGGGTGACGGTGTTGCTTGGTGAGAACAGCGCCGGAAAGTCGGGCGTGACCGACGCGTTGCGCATGCTCACTGAACCGCTGGATGGCCGGCGGTCGTTGTGGGCCGACGATGATGATGTCTGCCGGGTCGCCGACTACTCGAGTTTCACGTTGCGGATGACGTTGCGCGGCACGGCATCGGAACTCGCCCCGTACAGCGATGCCTTCATCCCATCGTCGACCGCCGACGAGACGCAAGCGCACTACGCGCTGGTCTACGAGCCTCCCGGCTTGGCGGAGACCCGTGGCCGGATGAGCTGGGCCGCCGGCAGCGGGGCTGTTGCCGACGACCCCGACCCCGGGGCCCGTGGTCGGCTGCGGCACGTGTACCTGCCCCCGCTGCGCGATGCGGCCCGGGAACTGGGTCCGGCGGGCAGCTCCCGGATCCGGGCGATCGTCGAGCGGCTGCTCGCCGACGAGGCGTTCGTCGACGAGACGGGCACGCGTCACGACCGGGCACGTTTCCAGCGCGAGGTCGGCGAGCACCTGCGCCTCATTGAACGCAATCCCGTGCTGGTGCGCGCGTCCGAGAAGGTCAACGAACCGTTGACCGCACTGACCAGCGGCGCGCACGAGCACGCAACCGACTTGGGTTATGGCCGGGCAGACCTCGCCAGCCTCGTACGCGGGTTGCGGATGCGAATGGCCGATGCGGGGGTGGAGCCTCGTGACCTCGCCGAGTCGGGCATGGGTTATGCCAACCTCGCTTTCATCGCGACTGTTCTGACCCACCTGCACGCCGCCGCCCAGGCCGATCTCACCCTGCTGCTGGTCGAAGAGCCCGAGGCCCACCTACATCCCCAGCTGCAGGCCGTGCTGCTGGACTATCTGTCTCGCACCGCTCAGGACTCTCAGCGCCAGACCGACAACGGATGGCTGGGCCGCATCCAGGTCGTCGTCACCACACACGCGCCGCTGCTGGCCGCCCACACCGACGTCGACGACATCGTCGTGCTGCAGCGCCGCCCCGTCGCGGTACCCCAGCCGGCTACCGCCGGCGACTCGCCCGATCCCGCGGTGTCGGTGAGGTTCACCGCCGCCGCGGTGGCGGTCACCGAACTCGGCCTCGATGCCGCGGACCGGGCACGGGTCAACCGCTACCTCGATGCCACCCGCAGCAGCATGCTATTCGGACCGCGCACCATCTTGGTCGAAGGGATCGCCGAGGCTCTCCTGCTGCCCGCGATGGCGCGCACCCTGTTGACCGGCCGCGACTGGACCCGCTTCGTCGGCTCGACCATCGTCGCGATCGACGGCGTCGACTTCGGCCCCTACCTGCGGATGCTCTTGACCAGGACGCCATCAGGTCGTATCGGCAACCGAGTCGCGGTGCTGACCGACACCGATCCCGGAAAGCGTCACGACCCCATCGGCGCCCTTGAGCGACTCATTGACGGCCTGGTGGCAACCGACGCTGCGGCGGTGTTCGCCTCCCCCAGCACCCTCGAACCGGAACTGCTCGAAGCCGGCAACGCCGCCTTCTGGCCGGCATGGTACGTGCAGCGCCCCACCGCCGGACTCAAACTGAAAGCTCGCGTCGAGACCGCCGCCGACGCCGACGAACGCGCCCGCATCCTGATCGCCGCCATGAAGAAGTCGCGCCTGCGTAAAGGCGACTTCGCGCAGGACTTTCTGGACCACACCACAGCCGGCGGCCACACGCTGCAGGTTCCGACGTACGTTCGCAACGCCCTGGCCTGGCTGATCGCACCACTGTCATGACCACAGCCTCAACCGCCTCCACGCTCGGCGAAGACCTGCGCCGACATCGGGCGATCGCCGCCGCCCAGCAGGACGCCGTGGTGACCGCGACCGCTCCCTGCGCAGTCGTGGCCTGCCCTGGCGCGGGAAAGACGCGGACCATCGTCAACCGGCACTGCGCCACACCGCGCAACCAGCCCATCGGACGCGCCATCGCTTCTTTCACCAAGGTCGCCGCAGCGCAGATCCGCGCCCGTGCTCACGAACTCGGCCGTCCCGACCTGCTGCAACACCCCCACGCCATCATGACCTTGGACGGATTCTTCTGGCGCTTCCTCGTCCGGCCGTTCTTGCCTCCACCCGATGAAGCCAACCCCAGACCGTTCCGGCGACTGGAAAGCTGGCGCGACGCGCCGCGGCAGCTGCGCCAAATCGACTACCTGCCCGACCCCTCGAAGCCTCAGCAGCGGTACACCTTTGACCTCGCGGACTTCCAGTTTCGCTACCCCGGCCAGCTCAGTGCACCGGTCGCCACGCTGACCGGCCGCGCCCGCAGCGACGGCAGTCGTCGGCACCTCAGCGACGAGCAGATCAAGCAGGTGTGTCGCCTGGCCGAACAACGGCGCAGCCAGCTGGCGAACGAGCACCGGATGTTCACCGGCGAAGAAACCCGGCGCGTGGCTGACCGCTACTTGAACCTACATGCGGATCTTCTCGGACAGATGCTTTCCGCGCGGTTCAGCGAACTCGTCGTCGACGAAGCGCAGGACTGCTCGGACGTAGACGTGAATCTGCTTCTGGCCATCCAAACGATGGGCCTCCCAACGCTCGTCATCGGCGACCCCGATCAAGCGATATACGGCTTCCGCAACCCCGGCCCACCCGCGATCAAACGCCTGCTGGGCAAGCTGGACACCATCGAGTTGACCGGCAATTGGCGCTCCTCCACCACGGTGTGCCGACTCGCCGCCACCATGCGTGCCGATCCGCAGTGCCGTCCAGCAGACACCGCCCTGGCCGACCACCATGATCTCGACCTGCCCGTCCACCTCATCCCCCTTGACGGTGGGAAGGAGCTGGAGACCTTCGACGTCATCGCCACCCAGGCTGGCATCCCCCCGACCGGCCGTCTTGTCCTGGCCCACGCTGCGGGGACACTGCCTGGCGCCGGAACTGACCCCCGCCGGCCACCAGCCAACCCCACCAGCGCACTGGCGTGGGCAGTGGCAACGCTTCGCCAGACGATGCCGGACCAACGCACCCGGTCCCTGGCCGAACAAATCCTGCAGGCCGCAGTGGTGCGCCACTGGATGCTCGACGCCGACACAACCACGGCCGCCGACCGCTTCAGCGTCTACGGAATCGACCCGCACCACTTGCGCCGGCTTGCCGCCCGGGCCCTCGACGAGCTACCCGATCTTTCCATTCCCGCCGCGGAATGGTGCGCAGCCGCCCGCCGCGTCCTCAACACGCTGCGACCCCTGCCCAGCAGCGCTGCACCTGCGGGCACGAGCCTGACCTGCCCAAGAGGCAAGGCCAGAAAGTCCGCGGCCTCCCTCGCCGGCGTACCCACCGGTGCGATCCCCAACCAGGCAATTCGCACCGACACCGTGCACCAAGTCAAAGGCGAGGAAACTGACGCCGTCCTAATGCTCCTCCCCGACGACGAGCGCACCACCCACCTGCTCTCGACATGGACTGCCGGAGCAGTCCCAGCTCCGACCGGCCCGGCCCCCACCGAGCACGAGACAGCCGAATCCCTCCGCGTGCTGTACGTCGCCGTCACCCGCGCCCGCCGCCTCGCCGCGCTCGCTCTCCCCGCCCGGCACCTCGCCGCGACCGCTGAATACCTTGCCGGCCGGCACGTGCCCACACAGATCTGCTCCTAGTCATCATCGCCACCACGCGATAGCTGATCTTCACCGAGTGCCGCCAGCCTGGGGTCTGTCAACTTAACGGTGTAACTCGACTCGTTGAGAACTACTTGCGACCTGCGGAGAGTCGTCCTTCGAAGGTCATCTCGAAGGCGTTGAGGGCGGGTTTCCAGCGCATCGTCCAGCGCCGCCGGCCGGTGCCGGTCGGGTCCAGGCTCATCACGGCGAGGTAGACACACTTCAGCGCGGCGGCCTCGTTCGGAAAGTGGCCGCGGGCCCGGACCGCGCGGCGGATCCGGGCGTTGACCGATTCGATCGCGTTCGTGGAACACACCACGGTGCGGATCTCGGTGTCGAACGCCAGGAACGGCACGAACTCCGCCCAGGCGTTGTCCCACAACCTGATGATCGCCGGATATCGAGCGCCCCAGGCATCGGTGAACTCGGCGAAACGTTGCCGCGCCGCAGCCTCTGTCGCTGCCGTGTAGACGGGTCGCAGCGCCTTTGCGATGGCGTCCCAGTGCTGCCGGCCGGCATACCGGAAACTGTTACGCAGCAGGTGAATGATGCAGGTCTGGACCACCGCGAGGGGCCAGGTCGCCTCGATCGCGTCGGGCAGGCCCTTCAGCCCGTCGCAGACGACCATGCACGCGTCCGCGACACCACGGTTGCGCAGCTCCGTAAGGACCTGCAGCCAGAACTTGGCGCCCTCACCACCGTCGCCGGCCCACAACCCCAGGATGTCGCGAGTGCCCTCGACCGTCACGGCCAGGGCCACATAGATCGGCCGGTTCGCGACCTTCCCGTCCCGGATCTTGGTTCTGTCGCTGATCTTGTGATGTGGACAGATCGCCCATGAAGGTCGATGTATTCGCGATCATGCTCGGCGTGTTCTGTTCTGGAAGAGCTGTTGCCGCATCTTGCGGGCTTGTTCATCGATCGAGTCGAACGCGGTTTGGGGGTGGTGGTGCTCGAGGCGCGGGTGCGGTCGGAGGCGGCGGTGTGTGGTCGTTGTGGGGTGCCGTCGGGGCGGGTTCATGGCGGCTATCGGCGCCGGCTTCGGGATGTTGCGGCTGGTGGTGTCGGTGTTGAGGTTCGGTTGTGGGTGCGGCGGTTCCGGTGCGAGAACACGGCGTGTGCGGCGGTGACGTTCGCCGAGCAGGTGGAGGGTCTGACGAGGCCGCATGGTCGCTATACGCCGTTGCTGCAGGGGTTGTTGACGCAGATCGGGTTGGCGTTGGCTGGTCGGGCTGGGGTGCGGTTGGCGGCTGCGGCCGGGTTGGTCGTCAGCCGGCACACGTTGCTGCGGTTGGTGCGGGCGTTGCCAGAGCCGGTGGTGGGGCCGGTGCATGCGGTTGGCGTGGATGACTTCGCGTTCCGGCGGGGCCGGCATTACGGCACGGTCCTGATCGACATGGACACGCACCGGCCGTTGGATATGTTCGACGGCCGGGAGGGTGACGATCTCGCGGCCTGGCTGCGGCAGCATCCCGAGATCGAGGTTATCTGTCGTGATCGTTCGGGTGGCTATGGGGAAGGCGCGAGCCAGGGTGCGCCGCAGGCGGTGCAGGTCGCTGATCGGTTCCATCTGTGGCAGAACCTTGGCCAGGCGGTCGAGAAGACGGTCAACGAGCATCGCGCTCATCTGGGCGACCCGGCGCCGCAGGTCCCGGTGGATGAAGCTCCTGCAACGGTCCAGCCGTTGCCGGAGAAGAAGATCGTCACCCGGTTCCGGGAGCAGTACGCCGCAGTGCATGCTCTGGCGGCGAAAGGGTTGTCGAAGGCGGCGATCGGACGGGAGTTGGGGTTGCACCAGGCCACGGTGCGCAAGTTCGTCCAGGCTCGTTCGGTGGAGGATCTGATCGCGAAGACCGAGCAGCGGGAGCATCTCGTCGACGACTACACCGGCTATCTGCACCAACGTTGGCACGAGGGAGAGCGCAACGCCACGGCGCTGTTCCGGGAGATCAAGAAGCTCGGTTACCCCGGTGGTGAACTGGCGGTCCAACGGTATCTGCGACGGTTCCGGCACGGCCGCGGCCACGCCCCGCAGCCAGGCCCGAAACCGCCGTCCGTCCGGAAGGTCACATCCTGGATCATGACCCACCCCGATCATCTGAAGGATGCCGAAAAGACTGCGCTGCAACAGATCCGCAGCCGTGACAGTGCACTGAACCGACTTGTCGGCCATGTGCGGGCGTTCGCGGTCATGATGACCGGACGGCACGGCGACCGGCTCGAAGACTGGATCACCGCGGTTGAACGAGACAGCCTGGCACCGTTGGCGTCCTTCGCCCGGAACCTTCGCCGCGATTATAACGCGGTCCACAATGGACTTTCGCTTGTCTACAGCTCTGGAGCGGTTGAAGGCACGATCAACCGCCTCAAGATGCTGAAGCGGCAAATGTTCGGTCGCGCAGGCCTCGATCTGCTCCGCAAACGCGTTCTGTTGAGCAGGTGACCACCACTCGCATCACAAGATCAGCGACAGAACCCGGATCTTGACGTGGATCGCGTCGAGGAAGATGACCGGATAGACCGGGTCCAGAGGCCGGTTCTGCCACTCGACCATCCCCTCGACGACCTTGTCGGTGATCGTGGAGATCGTCTGCCGCGACACGTCCGCGCCATACACCTCGGCCAGGTGCGCGGCGATCTCGCCCGTCGTCAACCCCTTGGCGGACAAGGAGATCACCATGTCCTCCACGCCCGTCAGGCGCCGCTGCCGCTTGCGCACGATCTGCGGCTCGAAGCTGCCGTCCCGATCCCGAGGGATGGCGAGCTCGACCGGACCGACCTCGGTCAGGACCGTCTTACCGCGCACTCCGTTGCGGGAGTTCCCGCCGTTCTTGCCGGCCGGGTCGCCCTTGTCATAGCCGAGGTGGTCGGTGATCTCACCCTCCAGCGCCGACTCCAGAACACGTTTGGTCAGCTGCTGCAGCAGACCGCCTTCGCCGGTCAGCTGCAGGCCCGCGGTGCGGGCCTGCTCCACCAACTGGGCGACGAGCTGCGCATCGACGCCGTCCACGGCCGGCTGGGCCGGCTTCCGCTTTGCCACTAGGTCAGTATCGACCCCATTGATCAACACATCCGCCATCAGGTGCTACTCCTTGATCAGGAGTTACACCGTTCGTTTTACAGTCCCCCAGCCTGTTTGCGGCCGGACCGGGGTGTCGCGGAATGCGTTACCGACGGCTGCGTTTGGTGCGTTCGGTGCGACGTGTTGGCGGCGGTTCAAGGAGTGGCACGAGGCCAGCGTCGGGCAGCCGCTGCATGAGCTGATCGTTGGCCGAGCTGCTTGCGGCGGGTCGGCTGGGCGTGTCCGCAGCGGTCGTGACTCCTCGCACCTGCGAGTGCTCAGAAGGAAGCATTACACCTGCCCGAGCCCGGTCCGCCGGGGCAAGCTGGCAGCAAGCACCACCCATTTATGGACGCGGCAGACATCACGATCGAGGCTCGTCGACACAGCCAGTACCGGCTAATCGACAGGAAAAGATGTGCACCAATTGCACGTAGCGGCAGACAGCATCGCATTATCGTCCATCGAACCATGCACGCGCCCGCTTTGCGCATGCACGCGGTAAATTCGGGTTCACTCGCCACTTGAACCCGCCTCGCTGATACGTGCACTGACCTGCGACCATAGCGGCGTCGAAGACCTTCCAGACCACCTCCGAGCTGCCTAAATACTCAGTTGAATTTGCGTATCGGCATTGCTAGAATTTGCGCATGGACACGTGCTTCGAGCACGTATTCCACAAATGGGGGATAACGTCCCCCTTCGACACCAGTATGTGTGGGAATACACCAACATCACCTCAGGGCCCGGTCGCCCGCGATGTTGGCGCGCTACCGCATGCTCGGTGACTCGATCGGGTGACCAGGCCGTTTGTGGTACGCGTGCTCTGATCCCGGTGCGGTCACGATGACCGCCATGAGACGCAGCGGGCCAGCCGTCGAGCAGCCGATCGGCGCGTTGATCCCTCAGCCGCTCCCCCGGCCCAGCCCGGAGCCTCCACCACTACCGACGCTGCCACCGCCACGGGCACCATCCGGGGCCGACGGCGTCGAACTCGACCTGGCCCGACTCGACCGGGCGGGACGCTGCTCCGCCCGCACTCTCCTGCGCCGGCTGGGCTGGAACTCCGAATACCGGTTCGGCATCGACGTCATCGACGGCACGATCTTGATCCAACGCCACCCGCGCGGTCGACTCCTGGTGGACACCCGCGGCACCCTCACCGTGCCCGCTGCGTCGCGACAGCTGTGCGGGATCTCCAGCGGCGACCAGATCGTGCTGGCAGCCGATATTCGTCGTCGCCAGATGAACGGTCTATCCGGCGGCGATGATCGTCCGGCTGCTCACCGAACACCACGCGCACCTCGCGGATGGTCGCCGTGGTCGCTGATCCGGACCGCGTCGCAGCAGCGTGGGCCTCGCTCGCCGGCCTCGGGATCACCCTCGCCGATCTACAGCACGACGCACGACCACGACAGCCGACCTTCGACGAGTACCTGCCGCACGTCGTCGCGGCCGCAGGGCCGAGCGCACGACGCGTCTACAGCAGCTACTGGAACCGGATGGTCAAAACCTGGGCAGGCCGGACGATCGACGACATCGCCGCCAGCGAGATCCAGGCGCTGCGGCTCGTGGTCGTCGCGACCGCCCGTCACCGTCGCAACAGCCGCGGCGGCCGCTACGCCAGCGAATTGTTCGTCGCGGCTGCCCGCGCCTACTACAAGTGCGCTGTCGACGACGGCCTCATCGACGCAGCCGACAGCCCGGCCCACCGCATCAGCAAACCCCGACGCCTGCCCAGCACCCGCCGCGCGCTGACCGCCGATGAACTCACCGAGATCAATCTTGTCGCCAGGACCACCGGCAATGACGTCGTCCTCGACGCGCTCCTCCTACGCCTGCACACCGAGACGGCCTGCCGACGCGGCGGGTCGCTCGGACTGCGGCTCATGGACCTCGACGCCGAACGCGGCCTCGTCCTACTCCGCGAAAAGGGCGGCACCATCAGGTGGCAGCCGGTCAGCCTTGACCTGGCCACCCGCCTCGCGGAGCACGCCCACATCCGCGGTGCCGTCCTGCCCACTGATGCGCTCCTGCGCTATCGCGACGGCAAACCACTCACCAGCCGCGCTACGACCACCTCTGGCACCGCATCGGCTCCCACCTGCCATGGGTCGCCGCACACGGCATCAGCACCCACTGGCTCCGCCACACCACCCTGACCTGGGTCGAACGCCACTTCGGGTACGGCATCGCCCGCGCCTACGCCGGCCACACCGACAACACCGGACCGGCGACAACGACCTACATCCGCGCCGACCTGCAGACCGTCGCCGCCGCACTCGCCGCAATGACCCGCCAACCGCACCCTCTCGCCCCAGCCAGCGACGACCGCCAGAGTGGTCACCTACTGGCTTAACCACCCACCTGGTCCCAGCCGCTGGATCCACGCACGACCCACACTGTGACGGCGAACCGCACGGATCGCGGCAGATGAGGATGTTCAGTCTGGGTAGCCGCCGAGCGGGTCGATGGTCATCGTCTTGTGCTGGGGATGGGGCGACAGCCAGCCGGTCGAT
>NZ_JBFAJA010000103.1:0-22854 GCF_040654975.1 Dactylosporangium sp. NPDC050588
CGATCGACACCGCGATCAAGGGCATCTCGACCGCGCGGGCCACGCTCGGTGCGTACCAGAACCGGTTCGAGCACACGATCAACAACCTCAACACCTCGGTGGAGAACCTGTCCGCGTCCGAGTCCCGCATCCGCGACACGGACATGGCCCAGGAGATGGTGTCCTTCACCCGCTCACAGATCCTGACCCAGGCCGGCACCAGCATGCTGGCCCAGGCCAACCAGGCGCCGCAGAACGTCCTGTCCCTGCTGCGCTAACAGATCCCCCCAACCACACGGACAACACACACACGCACCATCCTCCTCAGTCGATGACACACGGCGGCGCCCCCACCCACGGGGGCGCCGCCGCTGTTTTTCCCGGGAAATTCCTGCCCAGAAGCCTTATGCGGCACGACCGGGTGCCGATGTTGAGAACGACCGGGCCACGGATGGCCCGGCCAGTGACCCGATTCAAGGAGGAACTTCATGGGTCTTCGCATCAACAACAACATCGCTGCTCAGAACGCCTACCGTAACCTGTCGGTCACGGACGGCCAGATGAGCAAGTCGCTGGAGAGGCTGTCGTCGGGTTACCGGATCAACCGTGCCGCCGACGACGCGGCAGGTCTCTCGATCAGCGAGGGTCTTCGGTCCCAGATCGGCGGCCTGAAGGTCGCGGTGCGCAACGCCCAGGACGGCATCTCGGTCGTGCAGACCGCTGAAGGTGCTCTCACCGAGACGCACTCGATCCTGCAGCGTATGCGTGACCTCTCCGTTCAGGCGTCGTCCACGGGTTCGCAGGACACCGATGCGCGCACGG
The DNA here is from genome assembly GCF_040654975.1 of Dactylosporangium sp. NPDC050588. NCBI lineage: Bacteria > Bacillati > Actinomycetota > Actinomycetes > Micromonosporales > Micromonosporaceae > Dactylosporangium > Dactylosporangium sp. NPDC050588. The sequence goes on from NZ_JBFAJA010000103.1 coordinate 802, forward strand.
CCGCGCAGACCGAGTTCACTCAGCTGAACGCTGAGCTGGACCGGATCGCGACCACCACGTCGTTCGGCGGGCAGAAGCTGCTCGACCCGACGGCAAGCTACACGGGTACTTTCCAGGTCGGCGCCAACACGGCGTCCGCCGATCAGATCGCGGTCAACCTCGGCACCGCCGCCTTCGGTGGGGTCGCCGTGACCGGCTTCGACTCGACCGGCCTCGGGGTCGACTCGCTCGACCTCGTGACGGGAGCGTCGGCGGCCATCACCGCGATCGACACGGCGATCAAGGGTATTTCGACCGCTCGGGCCACGCTCGGTGCATACCAGAACCGGTTCGAGCACACCATCAACAACCTGAACACAGCCGTGGAGAACCTGTCCGCCTCGGAGTCGCGCATCCGGGACACGGACATGGCCTCCGAGATGGTGTCGTTCACCCGCTCGCAGATCCTGACCCAGGCCGGCACGAGCATGCTGGCCCAGGCCAACCAGGCGCCGCAGAACGTCCTCTCCCTGCTGCGCTAGAGGAGCTGGAGTCGATGGCCTGACGAGGGCATGACAGGGCACGGCACCCACCCAGGGCGCCGTGCCCTGCCAGTCTCCAGCCGCCCCACCGCGAGCGGCTGGTCCCGCGCCGGGGGGTTCCCACCCCGCGGCCCCCCATGCGCCGCTGCGCGTCGCACTCAAGCCTTTTCTCCTCAACTCCTCCCGGGCTCGGCCGATCTGCCCCGTGAACAGGCCACGGAGGGCCGGACCGAGCTCAAGGAGGAACTGTCATGGGTCTCAGGATCAACAACAACATCGCCGCGCAGAACTCCTACCGGAACCTGTCGGTGACCGACAACCAGATGAGCAAGTCGCTGGAGAAGCTGTCGTCCGGCTTCCGGATCAACCGGGCCGCCGACGACGCGGCCGGCCTCTCCATCAGCGAGGGCCTGCGCTCGCAGATCGGCGGCCTGAAGGTCGCGGTCCGCAACGCGCAGGACGGCATCTCGGTCGTGCAGACCGCTGAAGGCGCGCTCACCGAGACGCACTCCATCCTGCAGCGCATGCGCGACCTGTCCGTGCAGGCGTCCTCGACCGGTTCGCAGGACTCCGACGCGCGGACCGCCGCGCAGACCGAGTTCACGCAGCTGAACGAGGAACTGAACCGGATCGCGACCACCACGGCCTTCGGCGGGCAGAAGCTGCTCGACCCGTCGAGCAGTTACGTGGGCACCTTCCAGGTGGGCGCCAACACCGCGTCCGCGGACCAGATCACGGTCAGTCTCGGCACCGCCGCCTTCGGCGGGGTCGCGGTGACCGGCTTCGACTCGACCGGCCTGGGGACCGACGCGCTGGACCTGGTGACCAACGCCTCCGCGGCGATCACCGCGATCGACACGGCCATCAAGGGCGTGTCGACCGCCCGGGCGACGCTCGGTGCGTACCAGAACCGGTTCGAGCACACCATCAACAACCTGAACGTCGCCGTGGAGAACCTGTCCGCGTCCGAGTCCCGGATCCGTGACACGGACATGGCCCAGGAGATGGTCTCGTTCACGAGATCGCAGATCCTGACCCAGGCGGGCACCAGCATGCTGGCCCAGGCCAACCAGGCGCCGCAGAACGTGCTGTCGCTGTTGCGCTGACAGCGCTCGTAAGGCGGGGAGGGGACCGAGGTTTCCTCCCCGCACGCGTGTTTCGCAGTTCTTTTAGGGGGTTCCACCATGGGTAGCGTCGACGGCCTGATCTCGGGCATGAGCACCTCGTCGGTCATCAGCGGGCTGATGCAGGTCGAGGCCGCCCCACAGACCGCCCTCAAGGCCAAGGTGGCCACGCAGCAGAAGGTCGTCACCGCGTACCAGGGCATCAACACCAAGATGAAGGCCCTGCTCACCGCGTCCAAGGCGCTGGTGGACCCCACCGCCTGGAAGGGCGGCGTCGCCACGTCGAGCTCGGACGCCGCCACCGCGACCACGACGTCGACCGGCGCGCAGAGCGGTGCGCTGTCCTTCCGCGTGAACAAGCTGGCCGCCGCCCACGCGGTCGTCTTCAACGGCACGGTCGGCGCGACCACCGACACGATCATGAGCGGCTCGTCGTTCCAGATCGACGTCAACGGCACGCCGAAGACGGTCAACGTCACCGACACGTCGCTCAAGGGTGTCGTCGACGCCATCAACAAGACCGCCGACCTCGGCGTGAAGGCCACCGCCTTCCAGGTCTCCCCCGGCCAGTACACGATGCAGCTCACGTCGACCACGACCGGCTCCGCCTCGACCTTCGACTTCACCAGCGGCGGCAACCCCTTCACCCTCGGCGCCGAGCAGATCGTCTCCACGGGCGCGGACGCCGAGCTGCTCGTCGGCGACCCGGCCACCCCGCTGAAGGTGACGTCGTCGACGAACACGTTCAAGGACCTGATGGACGGCCTGACCGTCACCGCCACGAAGGTGCAGCAGCCGACCGACCCGCCGGTGACCGTCACCGTCTCCCGCGACAACGAGGGCATCGCCGGCAAGGTCCAGGCCATGATCGACGCGGCGAACCAGGCGCTGTCGGAGATCTCCAGCCAGACCAAGAACAAGAGCGGCTCGGTCCCCGGCGGCCCGCTCGCCGGCAACAGCATCATGTCGCAGGTCGCCAGCAACGTGCTCAACACCGTCTCCGGCGGCACCGCCAGCAACGGCAGCTACAAGGACGTCGGCATCGAGCTGACCCGCGACGGCCAGCTCACGTTCGACAAGGCCAAGTTCATCGCGGCGCTCGACGCCGACCCGGAGAAGACGCAGGCGCTGTTCATCGACACCGCCCAGACGGACGTCACCCTGAAGACGGGCCTCGCCGACAAGCTGTCCGGCGTGGCGGACACCGCCACCCAGACCAACACCGGCACGCTGTCCCGGCTGATCACCAGTGGCAACGACGCGATCACGGACCTCAACCACCGCGTCGACGACTGGGACGTCCGGCTGCAGGCGCGGCAGGCGACGCTGCAGAAGCAGTTCGGCGCCATGGAGACCGCGCTCGGCAAGCTGAAGAACCAGGGCAGCTGGCTGTCCGGCCAGCTCGCCTCGCTCGGTTAGGCCCTGCTCCCCCTCAGGCCACTGGAGATCGAATGACCACACAAGCCCTGCGCAACCGCTACGTCAGCGACAGCGTCGCAACGGCTCCCCCGTCCCGGCTGCTCGTCATGCTGTACGACCGGCTGGTGCTCGACCTGATGATCGCCGGCCAGTCGCTGGAGACGGGCGACAAGCCGACGGCGTCGGCGCGGATCCAGCACGCCCAGGAGATCATCATGGAGCTGCGGGCGACGCTGGACCCCACCGCGTGGAGCGGCGGGCCGGGCCTCGCCTCGCTGTACAGCTACCTGATCACCGAGCTGGTCCAGGCCAACGTCACCGGTGACCGGGGCAAGGTCGAGGCCGTGCAGAGCTTCGCCGAGCAGTTGCGCGACGCATGGCGGGAGGCGGCCGCGCAGGTGATCGGGTCCGGGCCGTGACCACGCCCCAGCACGAGGCCGGCGGCGAGTGGGACGAGGCGTGGGTCGCGGCGCTCGACGCGATGGAGCTCGAGGCCGACGAGGTCGAGCAGATGCTGCGGCACCGCGACGTGCTGGAGGCCGCACCGGTGACGGCGGTGACGTTCAGCCCGCCGGAAGGGCTCGGCCCGCTGCCGATCGCGCTCGCGGACCGGGCGCGGCGGCTCGTACAACGGCAGCTCGACCTCTCCAGGGAGCTGACGATCGCGATCGCCGGCAACCGCCAGCAGGCGCGGCTGGTCAACCGGCTGCACCGCGAGGCGGCCGAGACCGTGCCCGTCTACGTGGACAACCGCACCTGAAGGATCCGGGGCAGAAAGCGCCCGCAACCGAAAAGCACTGCGAATGCGCCCGAAACTGCCGATGACACCGGCATGACCCACATCCCGGTGTCCGTGATCGTCGCCGCTGGGGGCAGCGCCGACGACTTCCACGCCTGCCTGCTGTCGCTGCGCGCCTCCCTCGGCCTGCGCGACGAGGTGGTCTGCGTGCTGCCGTCGGACCGCGCCGACCTGCGCGCCGAGGTGCGCGGCGAGCAGTGGCTGAAGGTGATCGAGTCGCCCGCCGGGGCAGGGGCCGCCGAGCGGTGGGCCGCCGGCGTCGACGCGACCCGCCACCCGATCATCATCCTCGTCGACGGTGACGTCGTGCTGTCCGCGCACTGGCTCGACCCCGTCCTGGAGCCCTTCGGCGACCCGTCCGTGGTCGCCACCGGCCCGCGCTGCCACAACAGCTTCGGCCCCCAGCAGGCCGAGCTGCCGAAGGAGGCGATGGCCAGCGCGGCGGCGTTCAAGGCGTTCGCCAGGCAGTGGCGGCAGGACCATCGCGGCGAGTTCAGCGACGTGGACCGGCTCGGGCCCGTGTGCGTGGCGATCCGCCGCGACGCGCTCGCGATCGCCGGCGGGCCGACCGCCGACCTGCCCTGGGACGGGCTCGCGGTGCAGGGACGCGTCACCGTGGCGCACGCGGCGCTGGTGGCGCACGTGGCGTCGACGAACTGCGGGCTGCGCGGCGAGTTCACCGACGAGCCCGGCGCGCCGCTGATCAGCGCGGCGCTCATCGTGAAGGACGAGGCCGACGTGCTGGCCCGGTCCCTGGACGCGCTGCGCGACCTGGTCGACGAGATCGTCGTCTACGACACCGGCTCGACCGACGACACGGTCGCGATCGCCCGCGCCCACGGCGCCCGGGTCGTCGAGGGGTACTGGAACGAGCACTTCGGCGACGCCCGCAACCGCTGCCTGGAGCACTGCCGCGGCACGTGGGCGCTGTGGGTCGACGCGGACGAGATCTTCACCGGCGATGCGAAGGCGGTGCGGGCGGCCGTCGCCGGCGGCGGCGACGCCCGGGCCTTCTTCGTCACCATCGACAACCAGGAGGGCCACGAGGGCGGCTCCGGGCACAGCACCATCTACTTCCCCCGGCTCTTCCGCAGGTCGCCGTCGCGCCTGTACGGGCGGCTGCACGAACAGGTCGTCGACCGGGTCACCGGGACCGCCATGGTCGGCCCGCAGCTGACCACGGCGGTGCTCACCCACGTCGGCTACACCGCGCTGCGCAGGACCGTGAAGAGCAAGGCCGAGCGCAACCTGCGGCTGGCGGAGCTCGCCGCGGAGGACGTCAGCGGGATCACCGCCATCGGCAACCTCGCCCGCGCCCAGATCGGCTCCGGGCACATCGAGGAGGCCATCGAGACGTCCCGCCGCGGCCTGGAGCAGGCGAAGGAGAACAGCCACCGGGTCCTGTTCCTCAAGATCCTCGCCGACGCGTACCTCGCCCTGAAGCGCCTGACCGAGGCCAACGAGACCATCGAGGAGCTGCGCAGGATCGCCAGCACCGCGTTCACCGTCGACGAGCACGAGGTCAAGCTGCGCTTCGCCGAGGGCGACTACGAGCGGGCCCTGGAGATCGTCGCGGCGCTGCCGGAGTCGGGCATGAACGACCTGCTGTACGGCGTCGGCAAGGGCCGCTTCGCCGGGCTGCACATCGACGCGCTCAGCCGGCTGGACCGGAACCAGGAGGCGGCGGAGCAGCTGCGGCGGTCGCTGCGGGAGGGGCGGGTGCCGGTGCCCGTCGCCCGGATGGCGCAGGTGCTGGGCGCCGCCGACGGCAGTCTCGCGGAGGTCGCCGAACTGCTGCCCCGCGAAGGGGTGCGCGGGCTGCTCTTCGGCATCGCGGAGGCGCCGCCGGAGGCCGCCGACGAGCTGCTGGAAGCGTTGTGGCGCCGGTACCCCGGCGAGCCCACGGTGCTGACCGTCGCGGCCCGGGTCGGCCGGCTGGTCCCGCTGATCCGGGCGATGGAGTGGTCGGCGCGGCTGCGGCAGCACGGGTTCGCGGAGCGCTGCACGCTGCTCGCCCTGTCCGGCAACTCGCGGCGCACGCCGCGGGAGCGGACCCTGGCGGCGGCGATCGCCCTGGAGATGTTCCACGACGAGGCCGCGCTGCCGCTGCTGAACGAGGCTCTCGCGGCGGTGCCCGACGACCAGAGCGCCCCGGTCCTGGAGGAGATGCGCATCCTCGCCCCGAAGGTGTCCGACTCCATCGAGCTCGCCGACGCCTGAAACATCGCTGACCGAGCACCGGCACGCAGCCGCCGACGCGCAGCAAGGCCGACATGCCGGCACGTCGAACGGCCGTACGGACGGACGGACGGACGGACGGACGGTCCCCCTCCCCGGACATGTCCGCTGCGCGAACATGTCCGACATTTCGGTTATGTCGGTGAGCGGAGCGAGTCGACATAACCGAGGCAGCGTCCGCAGAACCGAGGCAGCGTCCGCAGAACCGAGGCAGCGTCCGCAGAACCGAGGCAGCGTCCGCAGAACCGAGGCGGCGTCCGCGGAACCGGGGCGGCGTCCGCGGAACCGGGGCGGCGTCCGCGGAACCGGGGCGGCGTCCGCGGAACCGGGGCGGCGTCTGCGGAACCGGGGCGGCGTCTGCGGAACCGGGGCGGCGGAAAGCGGCCGGCACCGCCCCTTGTGGGACGGTGCCGGCCCTTGCGTGGCTGCGGGGTCAGCGGCCCGCGCCGACCAGCTCGCCCTCGATCACCGGGGCGGGCGGCCGCGGCGCCTCGCGGGGGCGCATGAAGCGCGGCGCCCACCAGTTGGCGTTGCCGAGCAGGGTCATCAGCGAGGGCAGGACGACCGCGCGGATGATCGTCGCGTCGAGCAGGATCGCGGCGGCGAGGCCGACGCCGAGCTGCTTCATGTCGATGGTGCTCAGCGTCGCGAAGATGGAGAACACCGCCACCATCACGATCGCCGCGCTGGTGACCACGCCGGCGGAGCCCGTGATGCCGTGCGCCACCGCGTCGCGGGTCGGCATGCCCTGCTTGACCGCCTCGCGGATGCGGCTGACGACGAAGACGTGGTAGTCCATCGACAGGCCGAACAGCACCACGAAGAGGAACAGCGGCAGCCACGACACGACCGCGTCCATGGACGTGAAGCCCAGGATGCCCTCCGCCCAGGTGCCCTGGAAGATCAGGACGACCAGGCCGTAGGACGCGCCGGCGGAGAGCAGGTTGAGCGCGATCGAGGTGACCGCGACGACCACCGAGCGGAACGTGAAGGCCATCACCAGGAACGTCAGCACCAGCACGAACCCGACGACCAGCGGCAGCTTGTGCTTGACGTGGTCGGCGTAGTCGACGTCGGCGCCGACGAACCCGCCGACGGCGGCGTCCGAGCCCGCCTGCACGCCCGGCACCTTGCCGACGGTCTGCGGGACCATGACCTCCCGCAGCTTGTCGAGGGACTCCTTCGCCTGCTCGGAGCGGCCGGCGAACGGGGTGGCGACGTCGAGCACGGCGACCTTGCCGTCGGCGGACACCTCGACGTCGGGCGCCTCGTCAAGGGGCGCGAACAGCGGGTCGGCAGCGGCCGCCTTCGCCAGCTCGGTCAGCGCGGCCTTCGTGGCGTCGAGCTGGCCGGCCGGGACGCGGACGGCGACTGTGTGCACGGTGCCGTTGCTGGGGTACGCCTTCACGAGCCGGTCGTAGGCCTGCATGGCGGGCGTGGTGCGCGGCAGGTCCTCCATGCCGGGGAAGCTCAGCCGCATGCTCAGCGCCGGCGCGGCGAGCGCCAGCAGCGCCAGGACCGAGATCGCCAGCGTGGCCACCGGGCGGCGCAGGGCGGGCCGGAGGATGAAGCTCCAGACCTTCGACTGTCCCTCGCCCTCGGCGCGGGGCCGGGTGAGGCGCCACAGCACCGGGACGCGGGGCCGGTCGATCCAGCGGCCGAGCTTCGACAGCAGCGCCGGCAGGACGGTCAGCGAGCCGATCACGGAGACGAGCACGACCAGGATCGAGCCGACGGCGAGGGACGAGAAGACCACGTCACCGGCGAGGAACAGGCCCGCCATCGCGATCGTGACGGCGACGCCGGAGACGACGACCGCGTGCCCGGACGTCTCGGCCGCGATCTCGACGGCGTCGAGGTGCTTGCGGCCCTTCGCCCGTTCCTCGCGCTCCCGGCGCAGGTAGAACAGGGAGTAGTCGACGCCGACGGCCATGCCGATGAGCAGGATGACGCTGGCGGTGGTGTCGGTCGACGGCACCAGGTGCGAGGCGAGCGTCGAGAGGCCGAGCGCGGCCGCGACCGACGACAGCGCCAGCAGCACCGGCACGCCGGCGGCGATGAGCGCGCCGAACGCGACGATGAGAATCGCGAACGTCACCGGCAGGCTGAGGAACTCGGCCCGCTGGAAGTCCTTGCCGAGCGTGTCGTCCATGGCCTGGCCGATGGACTCGCCGCCGGTCTCCTCGACCCGCAGCCCAGGGTGGGCGCGCTGCACGCCGGCGGTGGCGTCGCGCAGCTTGCCGACCCGGTCCTGGGCGGTCTCGGGGTCGCCGCTCATGGTGACCCGGACCAGCAGCGCGCCGCCGTCGTGGGAGGGCAGCGGGTCGCTCACCGAGGCGACCTCGGGCAGCGCCTTCATTGCGGTCGCCACGTCGGCGGCGGCCTTGTCCGCGGCGGTCCGGTCCAGGGCGCCGGACAGCGGGGTGATGAGGACGCTCTCCGTCGCCGGGTTGTCGAAGTGGCCCTCGTTGACGATGACGTCGGCCCGGCCGGACTCGCCGATGGCCTGGTCGGAGTTGCTCGCCTCGACGGTGCCCGCCATGTTCCCGCCGATGAAGCAGACAGCGACGAACACGACCCACAGAGCGATTGCGCGCCAAGGGTGCTCCGCGCTCCAGCGCGCCACCCGTACGGTAACTGGTCTCTTCTCCACGCAAGAGACGCTATGGATTGCGCGCCCCGCGAACATCCGGGCTGCACCCGACCCGCACCCGGATTCGGGCATTGGGGGTTTTCCCCGAGGCCGATTTCCTCAACCCGGGCCGACGTGCGCCGATGGCTCCAATGAGCAAGGATCGCTCACTCCAAGGGCCAGGGACCGGCGACACACCGCAACAAAGCCGTTTTTCGGTGGACGGGAGCGTCCCAGCCGTGTTCGAAGACGTCACGTCGGTCACCCTGCACAGCGCCCTGACGGGGCTGGCGAAACGGCAGCGGGTGATCGCCGACAACATCGCCAACATCGAGACGCCCGGCTTCCTCGCCGGGCGGGTGTCCTTCGAGGACTCCCTGCGCACCGCCGTCGAGGCCGGCCGGCCGCAGGACACGACGATCGCCGTGGCCCGGTCGCTGGAGCCGACCCGCGAGGACGGCAACAACGTCAACCTCGACCACGAGGTCCTCTCCAACATCGACACCGGTCTGCGGTACCAGACGATGCTGCGCGGCGTGGACGACAAGTTCGGCCTCCTGCGGACCGCGATCAGGGGCTGACGATGACCATCTTCAGCGCCATCGGCATCGCCGGCACGGGCGTCACCGTCTACCGCAAGTGGCTGGACGCGGTCGCCGACAACGTCGCCAACATGAACGACGCGCAGTCGACGTCGGGCCAGGTGTTCCGCGCCCGCTACGTGCAGGCCCGCGCCGTCGACTACGGCACCGGGGAAGGCGGCGCGGTCGTGGCCGGCACCGCGCTGGGCGATCCGAAGGGGCGTCTGGTGTACGAGCCGGAGAACCCCCTCGCCGACCGCGAGGGCTACGTCAGGTACCCCGACATCGACCTCGGCTCGCAGATGACACAGATGATCATGGCGCAGCGCGCCTACCAGGCGAACCTCACGGTGGTCGACCGGGCGAAGGACGCCTACCAGGCCGCGATCCAGATCGGGAAGGGCTGACCATGACCATCGACGCCGTCGGGGCCGTCAGTGCCCTTCCCGCGCTCCCGCCGATCTCCGCGTCCGACTCGAGCGCCCCGTCGTCGTCCGGCACCGACTTCGGCGCCATGGTCGCGCAGGGCCTCCAGCGGCTGCAGCAGGTGCAGGACAACGCCGACCACCTCGCCGTGCAGGCCGCCACCGGAAGCCTGACCGACGTGCACGACTACATGATCGCCGCGACCGAGGCGAACCTCGCGACCAGCCTCACCGTCGCCGTGCGCAACCGGGCCCTTGAGTCCTTCAACGAGATCATGAGGATGCAGGCCTGATGCGTGACCGGCTCACCGCCCTCATGCGGCGGGGGACCGACGGCTGGAAGGCCTTCACCCCCGGGCAGCGGGCGGTCACGATCGTCGCCGTGCTCGCCCTGGCGATCGGCGGGTACTTCTTCGCGACCTGGGCCGGCAAACCGACCATGGCGCCGCTGTTCTCGAACCTGGCCGCCACCGACGCGAGCGCGATCGTCGACAAGCTCAACGCCGACGGCGTCACCTACACGCTGTCCGACGGCGGCAGCACCATCAACGTGCCCAGCGACCAGGTGTACAGCCTGCGGATCTCGATGAGCGGGGCCGGCCTGCCCGCCGCGGGCGACGCCGGCTACTCGCTGCTGGACAAGCAGGGCATCATGACCAGCGAGTTCATGCAGCAGGTCACCTACCGGCGGGCCCTGGAGGGCGAGCTCGGCAAGACGATCGAGGCGATCAACGGCGTCAACAAGGCCACCGTGCACCTCGCGATCCCGCAGAAGGACGTCTTCACCGACGACCAGGTCGCGCCGACCGCGTCGGTGCTCGTCGACACCGGCACGAAACCGCTGCCGGGCGGCGCCGTCACGTCGATCGTGCACCTGGTGTCCTCCAGCGTCGAAGGGCTCGAACCGGACGCGGTCACGGTCGTCGGCGCCAACGGCAAGGTCCTGTCCAGCGCCGGCGACGGCCCGGGGTCCTCCCCCGACGGGCAGTCCGGCCAGACGACCGCCTTCGAGCAGCGGCTCAACAACGCGCTGCAGAACATGCTCGACACCGTCGTCGGGCCGGGGCACTCCGTCGTGCAGGTGACCGCCGACCTCGACTTCGACGCGACCGAGACCAAGACGCAGAAGTACGTCGCGGACCCGGCCGTGCCGCCCCTGTCGGAGTCCAAGTCATCCGAGCAGTACACGGGCGGCAACGGCACCCCGGTCGGCGGCGTCCTCGGCCCGGACAACATCCAGGTCCCCAACGGCACCGGCGCCGGCGGCGACGGGACCTACCAGCAGTCCACCGAGACCCGCAACAACGCCGTCGGCATGGTCACCGAGACGAAGAAGACCGCGCCCGGCGCGGTGCGCAAGCTCGCCGTCGCCGTCATTGTCGACAGCTCCGTGGCGAAGGTCGACGAGGCGCAGCTGCAGCAGCTCGTCTCCTCCGCCGTCGGCCTCGACGCGACCCGCGGCGACCAGATCGCGGTCAGCTCGATGGCGTTCGACACGACCAAGGCCACGGCCGAGCAGAACGCGCAGGCGGAGGCCGCGAAGGCCGAGAAGAGCGAGCTGCAGCAGAAGTACATCCAGATGGGCCTGATCATCCTGGCCCTGCTGGTCCTGCTGATCCTCGCGGCCATCTCCAACCGCCGCCGGCGCAAGCGGGAGAAGGTGCAGCTGACCGAGCAGCAGAACGCGGCTCTGGAGGAGATGCAGGCGGCGATCGAGGCGGCCCGCGCCAAGCTCGCCCTGGAGGGTCACGGCGGCATCGGCGGCGCCCACGAGCTCGAGGGCGCCGGCGGGCCCGGCGAGGAGTTCGACCGCGACGGGCGCTTCCGGGACATCACCCAGATGGTCGAGAAGCAACCCGATGAGGTCGCGCAGCTGCTGCGCGGCTGGCTCGCCGACCGGCGCGGCTGAGCGGGCCGGTTGACCGATGACGACCGGGGAGATGACGGGGCTGCGGAAAGCAGCCATCCTCCTTGTCCAGATGGGCAAGGAGGACGCCGCGAAGATCATGGCGCATCTTCGCGAGGCCGAGGTCGAGGAGCTCACCGCCGAGATCATGCGGCTCGGGCAGGTCGAGGGCGACATCGCCGACGTGGTGCTCGAAGAGTTCCACGACATGGCGACCGGCCACCGGTACGTGGGGCAGGGCGGCCTCGACTTCGCCCGCGACCTGCTGGAGGCGTCGCTCGGCCGCGAGCGGGCCGGCGAGATCGTCGGCCGGCTCAACACCGTCTTCATGGACGTGCCGTTCGGCTTCCTCGGCCAGGCCGACCCGCGCCAGCTGCTGTCGTTCCTGCAGGACGAGCACCCGCAGACGATTGCGCTGGTCCTCGCCCACATGACTGCCACGCAGGCGTCGCAGATCCTCGGCGGGCTTGCCCCCGAGCTGCAGGCCGACGTCGCGCACCGCATCGCCGTCATGGACCGCACCTCCCCCGAGATCATCCGCAAGGTGGAGGCGACCCTGGAGCGCAAGATGTCCTCGGTGCTCCAGCCGAGCGACCTGTCCGCGGTCGGCGGCCTCGAACCGCTCGTCGAGATCATCAACCGGACCGACCGGGCCACCGAGCGGCTGATCCTCGAAGGGCTCGCCGGGCGCAACCCGGAGCTGGCGGAGGAGATCCGCTCGAAGATGTTCATGTTCGAGGACATCGTGTCCCTCGACGACCGCTCCATCCAGCTCGTGCTGCGCCAGGTGGAGACCAACGACCTCGCGACCGCGCTCAAGGGTGTCCGCGAGGAGGTCCGCCAGAAGGTCATGAAGAACCTCTCCGAGCGTGCCGCGGAGAACCTCGCCGACGAGATCGAGATGCTCGGCCCGGTCCGCCTGCGCACCGTCGAGGAGTCCCAGGCGAAGATCGTCCAGGCGATCCGCACCCTGGAGGAGTCCGGCCAGATCACGATCCGCCGAGGGGACGACGATGAGTTCGTCGGCTGAGTATCCGCTCGCCTTCCCGCCGCCGGCGAAGAAGCGCGCGGGCGCGCCACGCCCGGCGTTCCCGCCGCCGCCCCCGCCGCCACCGACGCCCGCGACCCGCGCGTTCCCGCCGCCGGAGGTCCCCTCGACCGTCCGGTACGGCGAGAGCGTCCTCACCGACGACCGCGCCGGCGCCGCGCCGCAGGCCCGGTTCGACGTCGACCTCCGGGAGCGCGAGACGTTCCCGCCGGAGCTCGTCGAGCGGGTCCGCGAGGAGGCGGAGGCCGCCGGGTACGCCGCCGGGTGGGCGCAGGGCATGCGGGAGGCGAAGACCGGCGCCGAGGCGCAGGCCGCGAGGGTCGCCGCCGAGGCCGCGGCGGCCGCCGAGGAGCACCGCCGCCGCATCGAGTCGGCCCTGCGGGCGATCGACGCCGCCGCCGGCACGCTGGAGCGCCGGGCGGTGCCGGCCGCGCAGGACATCGAGGACCAGATCGTGACGACGGCGTTCGCGCTCGCCGAGGCGGTCCTCGGCCGGGAGCTGCGGACCGCGACCGAGCCCGGCCGGGAGGCCCTCGCGCGGGCGCTCGCGCTCGTGCCCGGGACACGTCCGGTGACGGTCCGGCTCAACCCGGCGGACCGGCTGACGATAGGACAGACGGAACTGGTCATGGACGGCCGCACGGTGTCCCTCGTGGACGACCCGGCGCTCGGACCGGGCGACGCCCTCGCACTGTGCGACGCCACGTCGGTCGACGCCCGGCTCGCGCCGGCGCTCGACCGGGTCCGGGAGGTGCTCGAACAGTGACGTCGTCGCTCCAGCAGCGCATCGCCGCCGCCCGCCAGGCCGCCAACCCCCGCGTCAGCGGCCGGGTCACCTCGATCGTGGGCCTGTCGGTCACGGTCGCCGGCGTCGGCGGCCGCGTGGGCGACCTCGTGGAGATCGGCGACCCGGGCGGCCTCGGCTCGACGGTCCCCGCGGAGGTCGTCTCCATCGACGGCGACCGGCTCGCGTGCCTGCCGCTCGGCGCGCTCACCGGCGTCGGCACCGGCAGCCCCGTGCGCAGCACCGGCTCGCCGCTGCAGATCGCCGTCGGCCCGCAGCTGCGCGGCCGAATCCTCGACGGGCTCGGCCGCCCGATGGACGGCGGGCCGGCGCTCACCGGCCTGGAGCGGGTCACGGTCGAGCACGACGCGCCCGACGCCCTCGCCCGCGGCCGGGTCCAGGAGCCGCTGTCGCTCGGCGTGCGCGCCCTGGACACGCTCGTGCCGTGCGGGCGCGGGCAGCGCATCGGCATCTTCGCCGGCTCCGGCGTCGGAAAGTCCAGCCTCATGTCCATGATCACCCGCGGTACGGACGCCGAGATCTCCGTGATCGGCCTCGTCGGCGAGCGGGGCCGCGAGGTCCGCGAGTTCATCGAGAACGACCTCGGGCCCGAGGGCCTCGCCCGGTCCGTCGTGGTGATCGCGACCTCCGACCAGCCGCCACTGGTGCGGCTGCGGGCCGGCTTCGTCGCGACGCGGATCGCCGAGTACTTCCGCGACGGCGGCCAGGACGTGCTGCTGCTGATGGACAGCCTCACCCGCACCGCGATGGCGCAGCGCGAGGTCGGCCTGTCGGCGGGCGAACCGCCGGCGACCCGCGGCTACCCGCCGAGCGTGTTCGCGCTGCTGCCGCGCCTGCTGGAGCGGGCCGGTCCGGCGCCGGTCGGCTCGATCACCGGCCTGTACACGGTCCTCGTCGAGGGCGACGACCACAACGAGCCGATCGCGGACACCGCCCGGTCGATCCTCGACGGGCACATCACCCTGGACCGGCGGCTCGCCACCTCCGGGCACTTCCCCAGCATCGACGTGCTGGAGTCGGTGTCCCGGGTCGCCAACGCGGTCACCACCCGTGAGCAGCGCGCCGACGCCACCGCGATGCGGCGGATGCTCGCCGCCCACCGCGACGTGCGGGAGCTGGTCGAGATCGGCGCGTACGTGAGCGGCACCAACCTCGACGCCGACCGCGCCCGGGCGCTGTGGCCGCAGATCAACGACTTCCTGCGACAGGACATGGACGACACCACCCCGGCTCCGCGGGCGTGGTCGATGCTGGATGCGCTGGTGAGCTCCTGATGGCGAAGAACGGTTTCCGGCTCGGCGCGGTCCTGCGGGCCCGCAAGGCCCAGGAGGACGCGGCGAAGGCGGCCGTCGTCCGGGCCCGTGGCGAGGCCGCCGCGGCGCACGGGGCGGTGCACGCCCGGGAGCGCGACCTCGACGGCCGGCGGGTCCCGGACGGGGCGACGTCGGCGGCGTTCGCCGCGACCCTCATGGCCCGGCAGGCGACGGCGACGGCCCTCGCGGCGGCGATCGGCGCGGCGGAGTTCGCCGACCAGACCGTCCAGGACCGGCTCGACGACCTCACCGACGCGGCCGTGCAGCGCCGCACGATCGAGAAGCTCCAGGAGCGGCACGACCTGACCCGCAAGCGGACGGCGGCCGCGATCGAGGCCAAGGCGGTCGACGACCTCACCACCTCCGCCGCCTTCAACCGCAGGGGTGACGCATGACGGTTTTCGAGGCGCAGGCGCGCGTGGCGGAGATCCGGACCCGGATCGGGCTCGGCGCGCCCACCGCGACCGGCAGCGGGGAGGCGTTCGCGGCGACCCTGAAGTCCACATTGGACAGCACCGCCGCGGTCACCGGCGGGGACGTCGTGGACGCGGCGAAGCGGTACCTCGGCACGCCGTACGTCTTCGGCGGCACCAGGCCGGAGAGCGGCCTGGACTGCTCCGGCCTCGTCCAGCGGGTCTACGCCGACCTCGGCGTCACGCTCCCCCGGGTGGCGAAGGACCAGGCGCGCCAGGGCACCGCGGTGGCCGACCTGGCCCACGCCCGCCCCGGCGACCTGCTCGCCTTCGGCAGCCCCGTCGACCACATCGCGATCTACCTCGGGAACAACCGCATGATCGCCGCCCCGCACGCCGGCGACGTGGTGAAGGTCCAGGACGTGTACGAGACCCCCACCGCCATCCGCCGGATCGTCAACACCTCGCTGGACCCGGCGTGGTCCTCCGCGCTGTCCGGCGCGACGGGCGCCGGATCGCGCTCCGCGACGGCCATGGCGCTGCGGCCCGCCGCCCTCACCGGGGCGACGGTGGCGACGCCGGCGGAGGTGCCCTACGCGGAGCTCTTCCAGCAGGCCGGCGCGAAGTACGGCCTCGAGCCCGCCCTCCTGGCCGCCGTCGCGAAGGTCGAGTCCGGCTACGACCCGGCCGCCGTCAGCGGCGCCGGCGCGCAGGGCCTCATGCAGCTGATGCCGGCCACCGCCCGCGGCCTCGGCGTCGACGCCCTCGACCCGGCGCAGGCGGTCGACGGCGCCGCCCGGATGCTGTCGTCGAACCTCGAACGCTTCGGCTCGATCGACCTCGCCCTCGCCGCCTACAACGCGGGCGGCGGCGCGGTCAGCCGCTACGGGGGCATCCCGCCGTTCGCGCAGACCCAGGCCTACGTACCCAAGGTCAAGGCGGCCATGGAGCAGCTCGCGGGAAGGGGTTTCGCATGACCGCACCACTGGACGTCACCCGGCTGGCCGCCGCCACCCGCGCCGCCGACCAGCCTGCCGCCGCCGGCCCCTCGGACGCGTTCGCGGCGGCCCTGGCGGCCGCCACCCACGGCCGCGCCTCCCAGGGTGCACCGACCCAGGGCGCCCGCGACCGCCGCCTCGATCAGCGCTTCGAACAGCGCTACGAGCAGCGCTACGAGCAGCGCTCTGAACAGCGCCCCGAGCAACGCCCCGTGCGGCGCCCGGAGCAGGACCGCGACCGGGACAGGACGGACAGGACGCAGGACCGGCGCTTCCCGGTGCGGGACCGCCGGGCCGACGACCGCCGCCGCACTCCCGAGGCCGACACCCTCGCCTCCACCGCGGCCGCCCAGCAGCACCGGGAGCCCGTGATGCGGCACCCCTCCGCCGAGCGGCCCCAGGAGCCCCGCGATGCCGCCGCCGCTCCGGTACGGCAAGCGCCCCGCCCGGCGGACCCCACGCCCGGCGCCTCGAGGCCCCCCGCGCACGCCCCCGACGACCCGGTCACCGAAGCGCGCCCCGGCTCGGCCGGCGAGGCGGGCGTGCGGCGCCCCCTGGAGGCCATGCTGAGGGCCGCCGCCGCCGAGACCGGCCCGACGGTGGTGACCGTCCCGCTCGTCGCCGCCGAGCCAGGACCCCAGCCGGCGCTTCCCACCACCCTCCAGCCGGCCGGGCACCAGCTCGACGCCCGGGCCGTGCCCCAGGCCGGGGCGGCGCCGCAGGAACAGGACCCGGCGCGGACCACGGCCCAAGCGCAGCTCGGTCTGCGGCCGGGCGCCCCCACCGGGACCGCGCCCGGGACCGAGATCGGTGCTGCGACCGGGGCGCAGTCTGAGGGGCAGGCCGGGTCCCGGACCGCGGCGCGTTCCGGAGCACAACTCACGGCACAGACCGGAGCACAGCTCGCGGCCCAGGCCGGAACGCAGACCGGGGCACAGCTCTCAGCGCAGGCCGACGTCCAGGCCGCGGCTCAGGCTGGGGCGCGGCTCGCGACGAAGGCAGGGGCGCAGCTTTCAGCTCAGGCCGGAGCGCGGCTCGCGGCGCAGGCCGGAACGCAGGCCGCGGCAGAGCTCGCGGCGCGGGCTGAAGCAGAGCTCGCGGCTCAAGCCGGAACGCAGGCCACCGGGCAGGACGCGGCGCGGACCGGGGCACAGGCAGCCGGGCAGGACGCGGCTCGGATCGGGGCGCAGCTCGCGGCGCGCGCCGGGACGCAGGCTGCCGCCGGACAGGACGCGGCGCTGACCGGGGCGCAGGCCGCCGCGCAGGCGCTGCCCGACCCGGCGGCGCGACTCGCCACACCGCCGCAGGTGCCGGCCGATCCCCGTGCCGCGCGGCCGGCCGGCGAAGGGCAGGACCTGGCCGCCTGGACCGGCAACCCGCTTCCCGGTGCCGGCCTGACCGCCACCGCGGCGACCACGCCGCTGGCGGCGCCCGTCGTGGCCGCGTCCGGCGCCACGCAGGCGCTCGGCTCCGGGGCAGCACCCGCCACCGTCCCGGCCGCCCCCGCGCAGGGCCTGCTCGCCCAGGCGGCGGCGCTGCTGACCGCGCAGGAGGCGGCACCGGCGACCGGCCCGGCCCAGCTCCCCCGGGCGCCGCGGACCACCGCCCCGGCGACCGCCCAGCTCACCGGCGATGCCGCCCTGATGGCGCAGGCACCGCAGCCCGCGGCGACGCCGGCCACCACACCGCTCGACCCGCGGCACCAGGCTCAGCCCACCACGGCCCAGCCCACCACGGCCCAGCCCACAACGGCCCAGCCCACCACGGCCCAGCCCACCACCGCCGCCCAGTCCGCGCCCCAGCCAGCCGCCCAGTCAGCCGCTCAGTTCGCGGCCCAGTCAGCCGCCGCCCAGTCAGCCGCTCAGGCCGCGGCACGGTCCGCCGCCGAGGCCGGCGGCGCAGCGAGCCCGCAGGGGCTCCCCCAGCCCGTGCCCACGGCCGCCATCGCCGCCACCGACGCGGTGCCGGCCGAGGCGCGTGGCGGGACGGTCGACGGCGGTCAGCAGGCGGCGCAGCTCGCGGCGCAGCAGGCGGCACAGGGAGCCGCACAGGGCGCGCTCGCCGGCGACGCGCAGGGCCGGGGCGGCCAGAGCGGGACACCCGGCGGCAACGGTCACGTGCGGCACTCCGCGCGGATCGAGGACGGTGCCGGCGGAGGGCAGGCGGTGGCCGTACAGCTGCCGCAGACGCCGATGCCGCAGGCCGTCGCGGCAACTCCCGCGCCCGCGCAGGCACCGCCGCCGGCGCCGGTGGCGACGCAGGTCGCGATGGTGCTGACGCCGCTGCGGAAGGGGCCCGACGGGGTGCACCGGATGACGATCCAGCTCAGCCCCGGGGACCTGGGGCAGGTCAGCATCGTCGCCGAGGTGCGGGACGGGACGATCGCCGTGCAGCTGGCGGCGGGCAGTGACGCGGCGCGGGCCGCGCTGCAGGCGGCGCTGCCGGACCTGCGGCAGGACCTGCGGGACGCGGGATTCGGGCAGTGCTCGCTGGATCTGCACCAGGACACTGACCGGCCCGGCAACCAGTCGCAACAGTTCTCAGGTTGGCAGTCGCAGGGTCGATCTCATCAGCAGGCACCCGAGTCGCGGGCGACCGAACCGGTCCTCGACCCGGACGCCCTGGTCGACGTGCGCATCTAGGTAGGGGGTTTCGCCATCACCACCCCGATCACGCCGGTCTCCGGCCCGGTCACCGGCTCTGCCGGTGGCCCTGCCCGCACCCCGGTCAGCAGCCCCGCGAGCAGTCCTGCCAGCGCCCCCGCGAGCAGCCCCGCCAGCGGCCCTGTCAGCGGCAACGTCGGCGACTACGTCCCGAAGCCGGTCCCTGGCAACGTCAGCGACTACGTGCCGAAGACGAACGCGCCCGGCGACGTCGCGAAGACGGACGGCTCGAAGCAGGAAGCACCCGCGAAACCCGGCGGCGACCTGGGCAAGGACGCGTTCCTGAAGCTGCTCGTCGCGCAGCTGAAGTACCAGGACCCGATGAAGCCGATGGACAACTCGGAGTTCCTGGCGCAGACGGCGCAGTTCACCACGGTCGAGAAGCTGACCGATCTGGCGACGGCGCAGCAGAGCCTGCTCACCGCGCAGCTGCAGCTCGGCGCGAGCAACCTGATCGGCAAGACCGTCGCGTACACCGACAAGGACGGCAAGGAGCAGTCCGGCGTGGTGACCGCGGCGACGTTCTCGGGCACCAGCCCCACCCTGCGGGTCGGCGACACGGATGTCGCGCTCACTGCGGTCAAGGAAGTCCGCAACCCGGCATCCTGAAAGGACCCCTCCCCTATGCTCCGCTCACTCTTCTCCGGCATCAGCGGTCTGCGGGCCCACCAGCAGATGATGGATGTCACCAGCAACAACATCGCCAACGTCAACACCGTGGGGTTCAAGTCGTCGCAGGTGGTGTTCCAGGACACGCTGAGCCAGATGATGCGGGCCGCGGGCGCGCCGCAGCAGGGGCAGGGCGGCACGAACCCCGCCCAGGTCGGCCTGGGCGTGCGGCTCGGCGCGATCAACACGAGCTTCATCCAGGGCTCGGCGCAGACGACGGGCCGCGCCACCGACGTGATGATCTCCGGCGACGGGTTCTTCGTCGTCAACTCCGTCGACGAGATGCTCTACACGCGGGCCGGTGCGTTCAACTTCGACGCCGAGGGCAAGCTGGTCACGCCGACCGGCGCCGCGGTGCAGGGCTGGCCGGCGGTGAACGGCACGGTCAACACGAACGCGCCGATCGGCGACATCCGGCTGCCGATGGGCACACTGATCGCACCGAACGCCACCCGCAACATGGTCATCGCCGGTAACCTGCCGGCCGACGCGCCGCTGAACACCACGATCCCGCGATCGATCAAGACGTACGACGTGCAGGGCAACGTGGTGACGCTGACGTCGACGTTCACGCTGACCGCCGGCGGGTGGGAGGTCAGCGTCAGCGACGGCACCACGCCGTCGTCACCGGCGAGCCTGACGTTCCTGCCGAACGGGCAGATCAGCGGGCCCACGTACACGGACTCGAACGGCAACACGAAGATCGGCCTGCTGTACGACCCGGACAGCGACGGCAACGGCGTCGAGGTGGACCTGGCGGGCCTGACGGAGTACACGGGCAGCACGACGGTGAGCCCGCTGAGCCAGAACGGTTCGCCGGCCGCGACGCTGCAGTCCTTCAGCATCAACCCCGACGGTCAGCTCGTCGGCGTGTTCTCCAACGGCAACAAGCAGACGGTGGCGCAGCTCGCGCTCGCCAACTTCAACAACCCGCCCGGTCTGGAGAAGGTCGGCGACTCGCTGTACCGCTTCACCGTGAACTCGGGCCTGGCGCAGGTCGGCGTCGCCGGGACGGCGGGTCTCGGCACGTTGCAGAGCGGTGCGACGGAGATGTCCAACGTCGACCTGGCGCAGGAGTTCACGAACCTGATCGTGGCCCAGCGCGGCTTCCAGGCGAACTCGAAGGTGATCAGCACGTCGGACGAGGTGCTGCAGGAGCTGGTGAACCTGAAGCGGTAAGGGATTCCATCGGACAAAAGGCCCACCCTTCGGGGTGGGCCTTTTCCGTAGCACCTCCACGGCAACCGTCAACTCCTCACCTGTCGGCCGATCGGTCCGATGTGAACTCCGAAGGCACCACGGAGGGGGCCTCGCCCACTACCACCAAGGACGGGAGCGCGTCGATGATCCTGCTGACCCGACTCAACGGCCCGGTGTTCGCCCTCAACCCCGACCTGGTCGAGCGGGCCGACTGCACCCCCGACACCGTCGTGACCCTGGTCGACGGCACCAAGTACCTGATCGCCGAGTCACTGCCGGAGCTGGTGGCGCTGATCCGCCAGTACCGGGCGCAGGTGGTCGTGGACGCGCAGCAGCTCGTGGGGCAGACGTCGGCGGAGCGCGCCGACGAGGCCCGGGAGCTCGCCAAGGAGACCAACGTCGTCCATCTCCACCGTCGGGAGCGCTGACACATGGATCCGGCAACCATCATCGGGGTCGTGCTCGCCTTCATCGCGATCTTCGTCTCGATGATCCTCGAAGGCGGCAGCCCCGGCTCCATCTTCCTGTTGCCTCCGCTGATCCTGGTCTTCTTCGGCACGCTCGGCGCGGCCATGGCCGGCGGCATGCTGAAGGACACGATCGCGCTCGGCGACTCGTTCAAGCGGGTGCTGCTGGGCAGCGTGCAGCCGGCCGACGCGCTGGTCGACGACATCGTCAAGCTCGCCGAGAAGGCCCGGCGCGAGGGGCTCCTCGCGCTGGAGGACGCGATGAAGGAGGTGCAGGATCCGTTCCTCAAGAAGGGCCTGCAGCTCGCCATCGACGGCACCGACTCGGAGGAGCTCGCGACGATCCTCGAGGCCGAGGTGGACGCGAAACGCAAGGCCGACAAGCAGGCCGCGACGATCTTCACGGGCATGGGCGGGTACGCCCCGACGATCGGCATCATCGGCACGGTCATCGGCCTGATCCACGTACTGGAGAACCTGAGCCAGCCGGACAAGCTCGGCCACCTCATCGCCGGCGCCTTCGTGGCGACGCTCTGGGGAGTTCTCTCAGCAAACGTCATGTGGCTGCCGATGGGAGCCAAGTTGAAACGGCTGTCCGAGCTCGAATGCGCACAGATGGAGCTCGTGATCGCCGGCATCATCAACATCCAGGCAGGGGCCAACCCCCGCCTGGTCGCACAGAAGCTCCGAAGCCTGCTGCCGCCGGGCAGCGTCACTGAGAAGAAGGAGGCCGCCTGATGAGCGGACAGCGAAGCGGCTCGGTCCGCTCATCATGTGACAGGTTCGGCTCAGGCCGACGCCGGAGCGCAGCGGAGGTGGCGGCATGAGCGGA
>NZ_JBFAJA010000103.1:22953-45340 GCF_040654975.1 Dactylosporangium sp. NPDC050588
CATGAGCGGACAGCGAAGCGGCTCGGTCCGCTCATCATGTGACAGGTTCGGCTCAGGCCGACGCCGGAGCGCAGCGGAGGTGGCGGCATGAGCGGAGGTGGGCACGCTGCGAAGGGCGGCACCAAGGGCGCGCACGCGAAGGGCCACGGCAAGAAGCACGGCGCGCACGAGGAGGAGCACGAGAACCACGAGCGCTGGCTGGTCAGCTACGCCGACATGATGACGCT
Source organism: Dactylosporangium sp. NPDC050588 (assembly GCF_040654975.1). NCBI lineage: Bacteria > Bacillati > Actinomycetota > Actinomycetes > Micromonosporales > Micromonosporaceae > Dactylosporangium > Dactylosporangium sp. NPDC050588. The sequence continues at coordinate 23,181 of NZ_JBFAJA010000103.1, forward strand.
GCTGATGGTGCTCTTCATCGTGCTGTTCGCGATCAGCCAGGTCGACCAGAAGAAGTTCGCGGAGCTCAAGAACGGTCTCGCGGTCGGCTTCGGCTCCCCCTCGGTGGCGTTCGACGGCGGCGAGTCCAACCTCATGGAGTCCTCCGACAGCGACTCCCCGATGGACCTGTCCTCGGGCATCGGCGGCACCACCAGCGACGCGACGGCGATCCAGGAGGCCGTGGCGGCGAAGGAGCGGGCGTCGGCGTCGGCGAAGCAGAAGGCCGCGCAGCAGGAGGTCGAGAACTTCGAGAAGATCAAGGACCAGATCGAGAAGAACCTCGAGAAGCAGGGCCTGCAGGACTCGGTGAAGTTCACCATCGACGAGCGCGGCCTGGTCGTCACCGTCGTCACCAGCGCGATCGTGTTCGACGGCGGCGAGGCGCAGCTGCTGTCCGCCGGCCGGGAGATCATGGCCGGGATCGGCCCGGCGATCGCCGGCCTGCCCAACAAGATCGAGGTCGACGGGCACACCAACCAGCTCGCCGCCACGACCGGCAGCTACCCCAGCGGCTGGGAGCTGTCCACGGCCCGCGCCTCGACGGTGGTGCGCTTCCTGCACAGCAACGCCGGCATCCCGGAGAACCGCCTGATGGCGTCCGGCTACGCCGACACGAAGCCGCTGTACGCGGCGGACGACCCGCGAGCGGCGTCGCTCAACCGGCGGGTGGAGATCATCGTCCTGTCCTCCCTTCCGGCCGACACCCGGGCGCTGCTGCCCTCGGCCACCCCGACCTCGTAAGGAGCGGCCTGGATGGCGAAGGACGAGAAGGCGGCCCAGGCGGAGACCGAAGAGGCGCCGAAGAAGAGCAAGAAGAAGCTCATCATGATCATCGCGATCGTGGTGGTGCTGCTGGGCGGCGGGGCGGGCGGCTACGTCATGTTCAAGCCGTCCTCCGCGACCGCGGCGCCCGAGCCCGAGCCGGGCGCGGTGGTGCCGCTGGACCCGGTCACGATCAACCTGGCCGACGGGCACTTCCTGAAGCTCAGGCTGTCGCTGCAGGCGACCGCGGACGCGGCCGAGGCCCCGGACGGCAGCAAGGCGCTGGACATCGCGATCGAGCTGTACAGCAACCGGCCGATGGCGGAGCTCATGTCCAACACCGAGCGGGAGCGCTCGAAGGCGGAGCTCCGGGAGAAGATCGAGAAGGCGTACACGGTGGACAAGACGAAAGAGATCATGGACGTGTACTTCACGTCGTTCGTGATCCAGTAGGCCCGAACCGGCGGATCTGGGGGTTTCAAGGAAACCTCTAGGTCCGTTTCGGCCGTTTTACGTCAAGCTGCACCCAAAAAGACCGATGGTAAGAGAGTGACGCAGTCAACGTCGGCGACCGGGAGCGGCCGCACGCCCGGCAAGATGAGCCGGCGTGGCGGCAAGAGCTCCGGTCCTGAGCCGTATGACTTCCGGCGTCCGACCAAACTGTCCCGCGAACACATCCGGACCCTCCAGATCTCCTACGAGACCTTCGCCCGCCAGTACGCCACGCTGCTGACCACCAGCCTCCGGGCGGTGTCGCAGGTCAGCCTGATCTCCATCGAACAGCTGACCTACGACGAGTACATCAGCGGCCTGTCCAGCCCGACCGTCGTCGCCATGTTCAGCATCGACCCATTACCCGGCACTGCCATCCTGGAGTTCTCCCTGAGCACCGCCATGGCCTGCATCGACCACATGCTCGGCGGCCCGGGCGGCCCGCAGCCCCAGCGCCCGCTGAGCGACATCGAGATGCCGTTGCTGCACGGCCTCATCGAGCGGACGCTCGGCGAGCTGCGCTACGCCTTCGAGGGCATCGTGGCGTTACGGCCGGAGATGACGACGATCGAGTACAACCCCCAGTTCGCCCAGGCGGGCGCGACGTCCGACGCCGTGATCGTGGCGTCCTTCGAGATGCGGGTCGGCAGCGAGGAGTGCGTCGCCAGCATCTGCCTGCCGTTCGGCTCGATCTTCCCGAAGCTGCAGGGTGAGCAGGGCAGCGCGGTGCTCACCGAGGCGCAGCGGGCGGCCCGTGAGGTCGCCTACCGCAACGTGGTCGCCGGCCTGGAGGGCGCGCCGATCGAGGTCGCGGTGCGCTTCCAGCCGGTCCGCATGCACCCCGCCGACCTGATCGGGCTACGGCCGGGCGACGTCGTGCCGCTCGCCCACACCACCTCGACGCCCCTGGCGGTGACCACGGCGGACATCACGTTCGCCTACGCCGTCCCGGGCGCGCAGGGCAACCGTCTGGCCTGTCTCGTGGTGCCGAGCCCGCAGCCAGGTCAACGACCGACACACCGGCCCGCAGGACAGCCGGCCGGACAGCTCGGCCAGAACCGCGCTGAGGAGAACCGCCGATGACCATCGCCACCAACGAGGCACTGCTGGCCCGCGCCGAGGCGGCCGCACAGGCCGCCGTGGCGCTGCTGCCCGCCAGCTCCCCGCTCTCCGTCGGTGCGCCCACGCAGAACGTCGACGAGCTCGCGATCGACGGCCAGGCCGTCCGCGCCCGGTTCGCCGGCACCGCGCAGGGCGAGGTCGCCATCGTCGTCACCCAGGACCTCGTCGAGGCCCTCGCGAACTCCCCCATGGGCGCCCTGGACCTGAGCCAGGCCGTCCGGCCCGCCCTGGAGGCCGCGGCAACCACCGTCGGGCCGGTCGTCGTCGACCCGGGCGAGGTGCTCCAGCCGGCCGCCGCCATGGGGCAGGTCGTCGCCGCGGGCGGCGTCCTGGTGCCGCTCACCACCGACCAGGGCGCCGTCCACGCCGTCGTCGCGCTGGCCGTGGCGGTCGAGGTGACCTCCGGTGGGGGCGCCGGCGACTTCCGCGACGACCGCGACGACCGCGGCCGGCCGCCGGCCTTCGACCTGCTGCACGACGTCGAGATGGAGGTCACCGCCGAGCTCGGGCGGACCCGGATGAGCGTGCGGGAGCTGCTGTCGCTCGCCCCCGGCGCGGTGATCGAGCTGGACCGGGCCGCCGGCGGCCCCGCCGACCTGCTCGTCAACGGGCGGCTCATCGCCCGCGGCGAGGTGGTCGTGATCGACGAGAACTTCGGCATCCGGATCACCGAGATCGTCGGCCCTTCGGACCGGGCCTAGTCGCTGATGTTCGAACTGGCTTTGCGCGTCCTGTGCTCACTCACCGTAGTGTTCGCCCTACTGTGGGCCCTGGCGCGGCTGGCCCGGCGCGGGGTCGGCGGCGGCCACGGCGCGGGGCTGGTCACCGTGCTCGCCCGCCAGCAGCTCAGCCGGGGCTCGTCGGTCGCGGTCGTGAAGGTCGCCGACCGGGCCCTCGTGCTCGGCGTCAGCGACGCGGGGGTGTCGCTGCTGGCCGACGCGGACGCCGCGGTGTTCTCCGCCGGCGCGCCGGAGGATCCGCGCCCGTCCCCCCTGGCCGGCTCGCTGCTCTCGGCGGAGGCCTGGCGGTTCCTGAGGGGCAGGCGATGAGGCTCCTGCTGGCGCTTGCCGCCTTCGGTACGGCGCTGCTCCTGCCCGCCGCCGCCCACGCCGCACCGACGCCGAAGCCACCGGTGTCGCCGACCCCACCCGACGGCACGGTCAACATCGACGTCGGCGGCGTCCAGCCCAGCCAGTCGATCACCATCATCATCCTGCTGACGCTGCTGTCGATCGCGCCGTCGCTGCTGCTGATGACGACCAGTTTCACGAAGGTCTTCGTGGTCCTGTCGATCACCCGCAACGCGCTCGGCCTCAGCAACGTGCCGCCCAACCAGGTCATCGCCGGCCTGGCGCTGTTCGTCAGCCTCTTCATCATGTCGCCGGTCGTCTCCGAGGTGAACGACGTCGGGCTCCAGCCCTATCTGAAGGGAGAGAAGACCCAGGCGGTGGCCTTCAAGGACGGGATGCAGCCGCTCGAGGCGTTCATGCTGAAGCAGACCCGCAAGGACGAGATCGCGCTCTTCACGAAGATCGCCGACCGGCCGCTGCCGAAGAACAAGGACGACGTGCCGCTGTCGACGCTGATCCCCGCGTTCGTCCTGTCCGAGCTGCGGGCCGCGTTCATCATCGGCTTCGTCATCTACATCCCGTTCCTGGTCATCGACATGGTCGTCTCGGCGGCCCTCATGTCGCTGGGCATGATGATGCTGCCGCCCGTCACCATCGCGCTGCCGTTCAAGCTCCTGCTGTTCGTCCTGGTCAACGGGTGGGGGCTGATCCTCACCGCCCTCGTGGCCAGCTACCACTGACGAGGTGTACCCCGCATGACCGACACCAAGATCCTCGAGCTCAGCCTGGAGGCCATGACGATCGCCGCGAAGCTCGGCGCGCCGATCCTGCTCACGGCGCTCGTCGTCGGCTTCGCCATCTCACTCTTCCAGTCCGTGACCCAGATCCAGGAGTCGACGCTCTCCTTCGTCCCGAAGGCGGCCGCCATCGGGCTGGCGCTGCTCTTCGCCGGCAACTGGATGCTGCACGAGATGGTCACCTACACCGAGCAGCTCTACGCCCAGATCCCGGACCTGATCAAGGGTGCCTGAGTCCTACACCGTGCCGCTGAGCACGGTCCTGGCGATCCTGCTCGGCTCGATCCGGGCGGGCGTGTGGCTCGCCCTGTGCCCGCCCTTCAACAACCGCGGCGCGCCCGCCGCCGTGAAGGCCCTGCTGTCGGTGGCGATCGCCCTGCCCATCGCCCCGCGCCTCGCCCCGCAGATCCCGCCGGGCATGTCCACCGGCGTGCTCGTCCTCAACGCCCTCGAGCAGGCCGTCATCGGCGCGGCGCTCGCCTTCATCACCGCGCTGCTCTTCGCCGCGGTCCAGATCGCCGGCAACATGATCGACCTCGTCGGCGGCTTCAGCCTGGCCTTCTCGATGGACCCCTTCATGCTCCAGGGCAACGCCGTCTTCGGCCGCTTCTACAACCTCATCGGCATGGCGCTCATGTTCGCCACCGACTCGCACCAGCTGATCCTGCGCGGCTTCGCCCGCTCCTACACCGCGATCCCGCTCAACGACGCCTTCTCCCTGGAGACCTTCGCCGGCATCATCAAGGACGGCTTCGGCGAGATGTTCCTGGCGGGCCTGCAGATCGCGGCCCCCCTGGTCGCGATCATGCTCGCCGTGGACGTCGCCCTGGGCCTGCTGACCCGCGCCGCCCCCGCCCTCAACCCGTTCTCCTTCGGCTTCCCGGCGAAGGTCCTGCTCACCCTGGTCATCGTCGGCACCGCGATGATGCTCCTGCCGAACGCGATCGCCAACCTGACCGACCGCTCCGTGACCCTGGTCCTGAAGCTCCTGGCCGCCTGAGCACGGCGCGGGCGTCAGCGGCACGGGTGGGTCAGGGGTTGTCCTCGGCACGGCGCTGGGGGAAGGGCTCGCCGGCCACTGCCTCGGCGCGCAGGGGCTCATCGCCGGTGGCGGCGTCCGGAGACGGCTCGCGCTTCTTGTCGGGCTTGCCGTAGTTGCGGATCACCATCCGGAAGACGGCGAGCATCACCGCGGCCACCGGCACGGCGATGAGCAGGCGGAGCAGCCCGGTCTGCAGGTCGAGATGGTGGGTGACGAACGTGGCGTAGAGGGCCGGCGACGCGATCACCACGGCGAGGAACAGCGTGGAGAAGCGTGCCATCCCCAGCACGTCAGCCGCCCACCAGGCTCAGGCGCTCGCAGAGCATCGCGGCCCATTGGAACGGTGTCGAGGGCCGGCCGTCCAGGAGGGCGACGGGCACCCGCAGCGACAGCGGGCTGGCCGGGTCACCGCTGGACATCGTGCCGCGCAGGCAGATGGCGTCGACGCGGCGCAGGCCCTGCAGGTGGTGGGCGACGTCGGAGGTCTTGCGGCTGGCGTCGACGACGACCCAGACCGCGACGGGGCGGACCGCCTCGACGATCGCGGCGGCCCAGGCGGACTCGTCCAGGGCGGCCTCGACGGCGACGACGCTGGGCGCGTCGGACTTGCGCAGCTTCTTGGCCCAGAGGCGGGCGTCGTGGGCGCCGGTGATGCGGCGCTTGGCGTCGATGCCCGCGGCGGCGGCGTTGCGGCCGGCGAAGAGGATGTGGTCGCTGTCGAGCCGCTGGGTCTCCGCGACCCACCGGGCGACCTCGACCGCGTGCGTCGACTCGCCGACGACGATGAGCGTCTCCCCCGGGCCGTCGGGCGCGGGCTCGGCGACGGGCAGCGCCGCGAAGGCGTCGACCACGGCGCTGTAGGTGTCGGCGGCGTTGGCCCGGAACGCGATGTCCGACGGCACGCCCAGCGACTGCAGCCGGCGGCCCAGCGCGGTCTGCCGATCGGGCTTCTCCGCGGCGGCCCGGTCGCCGCCGGCGCGTTCGGCCGCGGCGGCCCGCTCGGCGGCGGCCGCCTCCGAACGCGCCGCCCGCTCGGCGGCGGCGGCCGTGCGCTCCGCGGCGGTGCGCTCGGCAGGGGCCGCCGCCGCCTGTGCGGCGGCCGCGGCCTGCGCGGCGGTGTGCGGGCTGTAGGCCCCGGCGAGCCGTTCGCTCTGATCCGGTGTCCGCGGCTTCTCCACGGTGGCGGTGGCTTCAACAGGCATTGAGGACTCCTGCCAATATTCGATCTCGTCGTCGGACAGTGGGCGTGGCGGGTTCGGTCGCGCCGGGGCGCGCCGTCGCGGGTCCATCCGCGTCTGTTCGGGCCAGATCCCTCCGCCGTTCGGTGCGGCGGGCGGCTGATACCGCTGTGGTTGCGGCAGATCGTGGTGTTGCTCGTAGCGCGGGTCCAGGTCCGGCGCGGCGGGCGGCGGCGGCTGAAACCGTGGCGCCCGCGACGCGTCGCGGCGCGGGTCGACGTCCGCCGGCGGCTGCGACCGTGGCGGCCGCGGCGCGTCGTGGCGCGGGTCCATGTCCGCCGGTGGCTGCACCCGCGGCGCCTGCGGCGCGTCGCGGCGCGGGTCCACGTCCGCCGGTGGCTGCACCCGCGGCGCCTGCGGCATCGGCGGCGGCTGGAACCGGGCCGCCTGCGGCACGTCGGGGCGCTGCTCGAAGCGCGGGTCCACGGTGACCTGCTGGACGCCGAGCTTCGCGATCGGCTGGCCGGCCGCCGGCCGGAACGGCCGCACCGACGGCGCGCCCGCGGGCGCCTCCGGGGCGGGGCCCTCGGCGAGCAGCCGGTTGAGCGCGTCGGCGGCCGTCGGCGGCCGCGGCGGGCCACCGGCGGGTGGCCGGGAAGGACCGCCGTCGGACGGCCGCGCCGCACCCGCGGGTGGCCGCGGCTGCCCGCCACCGCCCGCCGGCGTCGGGCCGGAGGCCGCCTGCGGCGGCCAGGCCCCACCGGCCGGCGGCTGGGGCGCACCCGAAGGCCCAGGAGGCCCGGGAGGCCCGGGAGGCGCTGGAGGTCCTGGGGGTCCTGGAGGCACTGGAGGCCCGGGAGGTCCTGGCACCGGCGGCCGCTGCGGCCCACCGGCGGGCGCCGCGCCGGAGACGGGCGCGCCGGCGGGCGGCCGCGGCGTGGCGGCCCGCGCATCCGCGAGCGCGTCGGCGAACGTCGGATTCCTGCCCTGCGATTCGGCGGCATCCGCCAGCGCGGCCAGATCCTCGATACTCAGTGTGCGATTCGGCGTGTCGCCTTTGCGCGGTGCCTGGCCTGATGATTGAGTTGTCGCAACGGCATCGGGGACCTCCACCGTCAGCTCATATTTCTGAGTTCCGAAAAGGCCACCGACCCCGCCGGTGCGCACTTTTTCGGCAGAGACGATGACAGCATCCGGCCCGTGCTCCGCGCGGACCTGCGCGAGCAGCTCTTCGAGGTCACGACCCTCAAGCAGCAACCGGGTAGGCACCATTCACCACCCCAATAGTCTCAATCCGCAGCGTACTCCCGGCGATCTCTGAGTAGGACAGAACCGGTAAACGCGGCAATGCCATCTGCACCAGTTTCCGCAGAGCGTTGCGCAGTTGCGGTGAGCAGACGAGGACGGGACTGACGCCCCGTTCCTCGCCGAGTTCGGTGATTCTGGTCAGGTCGGCGAGCATCGACTCGGCGCGTGCCGTGTCGATCAGCAGCTGCAGTCCGCTGTCGGTCGGGCGCAGCGATTCCAGCAGCTGCTGCTCCAGTCTCGGCTCGAGCGTGATCGCCGTGAGGGTGCCGTCGTGGGCGTACCGGGAGGCGATCGCCGGCCCGAGCGACGCCCGCGCCGCCTCGACCAGCGAGTCGGGGTCGGTGGACTGCTTCGCCTGCAGCGACAGGGATTCGAAGATGCGCACCAGGTCGCGAATCGGCACGCCCTCGTCGAGCATGGTCTGCAGCACCCGCTGGACCTGCCCGAGGCTGAGCGCCGCCGGGGTCAGCTCCTCCACGACGACGGGGTGCGTGCGCTTGACGATCTCGGTGAGCGCGCGGACGTCCTCGCGCCCCAGCAGGCGGCTGGCGTGCAGGCGGACGATCTCCGCCAGGTGCGTGATGATGACGGACGCCCGGTCGACGACCGTCGCGCCGGTGAGGTCCGCCTGGTGGCGCAGCTCGGCCGGCACCCACTTGCCGGCCAGGCCGAAGACGGGCTCGACGCCGGCCCGGCCGGGCAGGAAGTCCAGGCCGTCGCCGATCGCCAGGACCGTCCCGGGCGGCGCCTGGCCGCGGCCGACCTCGACGCCGCTGATGCGCACCGCGTACGTCGACAGCGGCAGCTCCAGGTCGTCGCGGGTGCGCACCGGCGGCATGACGATGCCGAGCTCCAGGGCGACCTTGCGGCGCAGGGCCCGGACCCGCTCCAGGAGGTCGCCGCCGCTGGCGTCGACGAGGTCGACGAGGTCGGGCGCCAGGGCCAGTTCGAGGGGGTCGACCCGCATCTCCCCCAGCAGCGTCTCCGTCGGGTCCGGCGGTGGCGGCTCGGCCTCGGCGGCGGCAGCGTCCTGCTGGTCTGCCTCGCTGACGGGTTTCGGCAGGCGCTGGGCGATGATCAGCACCGCGGCGCCGACGAGCAGGAAGGGCAGCTTCGGCAGCCCGGGGATGAGGCACAGCGCGAGCGCCGCGCCGCCGCCGATCTGCAGCGCCCGGCGGTTCTGGCTGAGCTGCTTGCTGACCGTGGCGCCCATGTCGCCGTCGTTGGCGGAGCGGGTCACGATGAGGCCGGTCGCCACGGACAGCAGCAGCGCCGGGATCTGCGAGACGAGGCCGTCGCCGACGGACAGCAGCGAGTAGGTCTGGATCGAGTCGGTCGCCGACAGCCCGCGCTGCAGCATGCCGATCGCGAAGCCGCCGATGAGGTTGACCAGCGTGATGATGATGGCGGCGATCGCGTCGCCCTTGACGAACTTCGACGCGCCGTCCATCGCGCCGTAGAAGCTCGCCTCGGAGGTGATCTCGGTGCGGCGCTTGCGGGCCGTGGCCTCGTCGATGAGGCCGGCGTTGAGGTCGGCGTCGATCGCCATCTGCTTGCCGGGCATCGCGTCGAGGGTGAAGCGGGCGCCGACCTCGGCGACGCGCTCCGCGCCCTTGGTGATGACGATGAACTGGACGATGAACAGGATCAGGAAGATGACGAGGCCGACGATGAGCGAGCCGCCGACGACGAAGTGGCCGAACGCCTCGATGACGTCACCGGCGAAGCCCTGGGTGAGCACGAGCCGCGTCGCGCTGATGTTGAGCGACAGGCGGAAGAGCGTCGCGATGAGCAGCAGCGAGGGGAACGACGAGAACTCCAGCGGCCGCTTCACGTACATGCTGACCAGCACGATCACGAGCGCCAGCGTGATGTTGGCGGCGATGAGCGTGTCCAGCAGCATGGCCGGCAGCGGCACGACCATCATGAGGATGATCAGCACGATGCCGATGGGCACGATGAACTGCGACAGGCGTTTGGGCACGCTCTCCCCGTCTTTCCGATGTGACGCGTTCCCCTGATCGGTGCCGAACGGGTAGTTCTGAGGGTTTTCCTTTGGTTGCAGGGCCGGGTGCCGATCGTCAGGGGCGTGCAGCCCGCAACGACCTCCACTCCCGACTCGACGCAGCTCGTCCACATCGGACGCCAGCCGCTCTACGACTGGTCCGGGCACGTCGTCGGCTACGAGCTGCTGTTCCGTGGCGCCGCGGACGAGGTGGAGGCGTCCCGGCGCAGCGCGTACGCGACCAGCCAGGTCATCGTCAACGCGTTCACCGAGTTCGGCCTGGAGCAGCTCGTCGGCGGCCGCAAGTGCTTCATCAACCTGACCCGCGACTTCCTCGTCGGTGACCTGCCGCTGCCGTTCGACCCGGACCACGCGATCCTGGAGATCCTGGAGACCGTCGAGATCGACGACGCGGTGCTCGCCGGGACCGCGCGGCTGGTGCAGCAGGGGTACGAGATCGCCCTCGACGACTTCGTGTTCGGCCTCGGCCACGAGCGGCTGCTGGGCCTGGCCTCGTACGTGAAGCTGGACCTGCTCATCCGCGAGCCCGAGGAGCTCGTCGAGGTGGTGGCCCGCTGCCGCCGCTACCCGGGGATCAAGCTGGTCGCGGAGCGGGTGGAGATCGAGGAGCACATCCTGCTGGCGCAGCGGCTCGGGTTCGACCTGCTGCAGGGGTACGCCGTGGGCCGCCCCCAGGTGCTGACGGCGGTCGCGCTGTCACCGTCGCGGCTGCGCCGCCTGGAGCTGCTCGGCGCGGTCACCGCGGAGGACGCCGACATCGCGAAGGTGTCGGCGATCGTGCAGAGCGACCCGGCGCTGTCCTACCGCGTGCTGCGGGCGACGAACTCGGCCGCGTCCGGGCTGCCGCGCAAGGTGGCGTCGGTCCGCGACGCGGTCGTGCTGCTCGGCTCGGCGAAGATCCGGCAGTGGGCGGCGCTGATGCTCGTCAGCGACGTGGCGGAGTCGGCGACCGAGGACCAGCTGTCCACGACGATGGCCCGGGCCCGGCTGTGCCAGACCGTCGCGGAGCGGCTCGGGCTGCAGGGCGACGCGGCGTTCACCGTCGGCCTGCTCGCCGGTGTCGCCGAGCTCATCTCGGAGCCGGTCGCGGAGCTGGTCAACCGGCTGCCGCTGACGGTCGAGGTGGCCGACGCGCTCGTCGACGGGCACGGCCGGCTCGGCCAGGTCCTGTCGATCGTGCGGGCGTACGAGGTGGCCGACGAGCACGCCCTCGCCGCCGCGCCGGTGTCGTCGGCGGACCTGGCGAAGGCGTACCTGGCGGCGGTCGGCTGGTCGATGCGCACCATCGAGGGCGCGCTGGGCCGGTAGATGGCTGGCGAGAAGACCGAGCAGCCTACCGAGCAGAAGAAACGGCAGGCGCGGCGCGAAGGCACCCGGGCCCGCACGCCGGATCTCGGCGCGTGGGGTGGGGTGCTGCTGGCCAGCGTGCTCCTGCCGATGACGGCCCGCAGCGTCATGGCACGGACCCAGGACCTGTTCTCCAAGAGCACGCAGGCGTTCACCGACCCGGAGCCGGCCAAGGCCTTGGAGCTGCTCAAGACCGGCATGACGGACATCGCGATCTGCGCCGCGCCGATCACCGTGGGCCTGTTCGTGTTCGCGATCGTCGGCACCGCCGCCCAGGGCGGGCTGCGCCCGGCGACGAAGCAGCTCAAGCCCGACTTCAAGAAGCTCAACCCGCTCAAGGGCCTGAAGCGCACGTTCGGCGGCCAGGCGGCGTGGGAGAGCGTCAAGTCCCTGGCGAAGGTGATCATCCTCGGCATCGTCGTCTACAACACGATGCACACGCTGGTGCCGACGCTGCTGGGCGCGACCGCGATGCCGCTGCAGACGATCATCGGCCTGGTCGCCGACACGGTGCTGAAGGTCATCCGGATCGCCGCCGTCACCGGCCTCGTGCTCGCCTTCGCCGACTACTTCGTGGCCAAGCGCCGGGTCAACAAGCAGCTGATGATGTCGAAGGAGGAGATCAAGGAGGAGCACAAGAAGTCCGAGGGCGACCCACACGTGAAGGGCCACATCCGGCAGCGGCAGCACGAGATGGCCCGCAGCCGGATGATGGCCGACGTGCCCAAGGCCGACGTCGTGGTGGTCAACCCGACGCACGTCTCGGTCGCGCTGCGGTACGACCCGACGAAGGGCGCGCCGCGGGTGGTCGCGAAGGGGCTGGGCGTGATCGCGCTGAAGATCCGCGAGGTCGCCACCGAGCACCGGGTGCCGATGGTCGAGGACGTGCCGCTCGCCCGGGCGCTGCACGGCGCGTGCGAGATCGGCGACGAGATCCCGGCGGAGTTCTTCGGCGCGGTCGCCCGGGTGCTCGCGTTCATCATGATGCTCAAGTCGAAGGGGTCCGCCGCCGGCGTGCACACGGTGCCGGAGCACCGTTAGCGTGCTGGCATGGACGACTTCGACGTCGTGGTGGTCGGTGCCGGTCCGGCGGGCGCGGCGGCGGCGCTCGCCGCGCGGCGGGCCGGCGCGAGCGTGCTGCTGCTGGACAAGGCCGGCTTCCCGCGCGACAAGCCGTGCGGTGACGGGGTCGCGCCGCACGCCCTCGACGTGCTCGCCGGGCTCGGCGTGACCGGCGTCGAGGACGGCTTCGCGCCGGTGCCGTCGCTGCGGCTCGTCGGCCCCGCCGGTGGGGCGGTCGCCCGCAGGCACGCGCGTCCCGCGTACACCATCCCCCGGCTGATCCTCGACGAACGCATCGTGGCCGGTGCGGTGGCGGCCGGGGCGGTGCTGCGCCGCCACACCGTGCGCCGCATCGAGGAGCGCCCGGACCGGGTGGTCGTCGACGGGATGGTCTCGGCGCGGGCGGTCATCGGCGCCGACGGCGCGTATTCGACGGTGCGCAAGGCGCTCGGGCAGCCACCGAACGGCCCCGGCCACCTGGCGCTCGCCATCCGCGGCTACGCGCCCTTCGCGGGGCAGCCCGCCGAGCAGCGGATCGTGACCGCGTCGCGGGAGTGGCCGGCCTACGCGTGGGCCTTCCCGATCGGGGACGGCACCGCCAACATCGGCTACGGGGAGGTGCTGCACGGCCGGCCGGTCTCCCGGGCGCACCTGCTGGACCGTCTCGCCGAGCTGCTGCCCGACGTGGACACGGCGGCGGCGACCGGGCTGCGGGCGCACCACCTGCCGCTGTCGACGCGCCGCCCGGCGCCGGCCCGGGGCCGGCTGCTGCTCGCGGGCGACGCGCTGTCGCTGATCAACCCCTTCACGGGCGAGGGCATCTTCTACGCGGTGCTGTCCGGCGCCCTGGCCGGTGCGGCGGCGTCCGGTGACGCGCCGGGACGCCGGTACGCCGCGGCGCTGCGGGGCCGGCTCGGGCGGCACCTGCGGCACTCGCGGGCGGCGGCGCTGCTCGGCGGCCGGCAGTGGATCGTCAACGCCGCGGTGCGCGCCGCCGACCGGCGCCAGGCGGTCTTCGACGACCTGATCGAGCTCGGCCTCGGCGACGGCACGCTGACCCCGCGCACGGTCGGCGCCATCGCCCGCCACGTGGTCACGCGCTGAGGTTCTCCGCCATCCGGGCCAGGGTGCGCACGGTGGTCAGGTAGTCCTCGACGGGGACGCCCTCGGCGACCCGGCGGCGGACCGCGGCCACGTCGGCGGCGATCGCCGCCCGCGCCCGCTCGCCGTCATCCGTGAGCGCGCCGTCCTGCCGCATCCACCCCCGCTGGACCAGGTCCTGCCGGCACTCCCCCTGCCCTTCCCACAACGGGTCCTCCGATCCGAGGCCGTTGAGCAGCTGCCAGTGCCGGCGGCGCAGCCCCTGCCGGTCCAGCGCGGCCCCGAACGCGCCCTCGATCCGCTGGTCGAGCTCGCGCAGCCAATAGCCGATCGGCCTGTCCTCTGGTTTCATGGGTTCCACCTGTACATGCCTCCAGAATGTAGATAACAAAAATTATGCATCCTTCCCTTGCCGCCGTCGAGACCGCGATGGTGTCGATCCGGCGCAGCCAGACCCGGCGCGCGCTGGCCCGCAGCGGCCCGGCCAGCGGGGTGGACCCGGCGACCTTCGACGTCGTGGACGCGGTCGAGGGGCTGCGCGACCGCGCGACGGTGACGGCGGTCGCCGCCGCGCTCGACGTGGCGCAGCCCCGCGCGAGCAAGCTCGTCGCCGCCGCCGTCGAGGCGGGCTGGGTGCGGCGCGAGGCCGACCAGGACGACGGCCGCCGGTCGCTGCTCGTGCGCACCCCGGCCGGGCTGGCACTGTGCGAGCGGGTGCACGCCGCGCGGCGGGCGAGGTTCGCCGCGGCGACCGCCGGCTGGACGCCCGCGGAGGTGGAGACGTTCGCCCAGCTCCTGACCCGCTTCGTGGCGGGCCTCACCGAAACGGCCGGACAACGGCACTGAGCGTCGATTCTTCAATGCTCCGGCGCACGGTAATCTTCGCGCCAGAGGTGATGTGGTTGACCGGCGCCGACGGCCAGGACGATGCGCTCATCGAGCCTGCGCTGTCCGATCTCGCGCACCGGTGGGTCGCCGCCGTCCGCCGGACCAGCTTCCTCGACGTGGGCGCCGAGACGCTCCGCGACCGCTTCGAGCAGTTGGTCACACTGCTCGCCGGCGTGCTGCGCGCCGACCCGTTCGACCCCCGGCCCGCCGCCGGGGCCGGCGCGGCGCTCGTCGACGTCGGGCTGTCCAGCCCCGAGGCGCTCCAGCACTCCATCGCCGTCCTCGCCTCACTGCCCGCCGCCGCGGACGTCAAGCCCGACGACGACAGGATCGGCGCGGTCCTCGGCGCGGTCGCGGCCGGCTTCACCCGCGCCGGCCGGCAGCGGATCCTCGACGACCAGGAGCGCATCCGCCGCGCCTGGGCCAGGGCGCTCACCGACGCCGAGCACAGCCTGCAGCTGGAGCTGCACCACCAGGCGCACCACGACCCGCTGACCGGGCTGCCCAACCGGGTCCTGCTCTACCGGCACCTCACCGACACGCTCGGCGAGGCCGGCGGGCGCGACCGGATCGGCGTCTGCTTCCTGGACCTCGACGAGTTCAAGACCGTCAACGACACCCTCGGCCACGGCTCCGGCGACCGGCTCCTCGTCGCCCTGGCCGACCGGCTCCGGGCCTGCGTCAACGGCGCCGGCCACTTCGTGGCCCGGGTCGGCGGCGACGAGTTCGTGGTGGTCGTGCGCCACAGCACCGGCCCCGGCCAGCTGACCGAGCTGGCCGAGTCGATGCTGGCGGAGCTGAGCAAGCCCGTCCGCCTCGACAGCCACGAGCTGTCCGTGTCGGCCAGCATCGGCATCGTCGAGCAGCCCTGTCACGGCGCCGACCCCGACGAGCTGCTGCGCGCCGCGGACGCCACGCTCTACCTGGCGAAGGAGGAGGGCCGCGCCCGTTACGCGCTCTTCGACGCCAAGCGCAACGCGCAGCAGGTCCTGCGGTACGGGCTGACCGGCCGCCTCGCGGGCGCCCTGGACCGCGGCGAGTTCGAGCTGGTCTACCAGCCGCTCGTGGCCCTCGCCGACAACCGGCTGCGCGGCGCCGAGGCCCTGCTGCGCTGGCGCCACCCGGACCTCGGCACCGTCTCGCCCAACACGTTCATCCCCGTCGCCGAGCAGTCCGGCATGATCCATCCGCTGGGCCGCTGGGTCCTGCGCGAGTCGTGCCGCGTGGCCGCCGACTGGCAGCGCTCGCACCCCGACACGCCGCTGCTCATCAGCGTCAACGTCTCCCCGCGCCAGTGCACCGACCCCCGGCTGCTCGACGACGTGCGCCACGCCCTCGCCGACACGGGCCTCTCCCCGGCCAACCTGCAGCTGGAGCTGACCGAGACCGTCCTCATGCAGTCGACCGGCCAGCCCATCCAGACCCTGCGCACCATCGCCGACCTGGGCGTGCGCATCGTCATCGACGACTTCGGCATCGGCTACTCCAACCTCGCCTACCTGCGCCACCTCCCGGTCCACGGCCTGAAGCTCGCCGGCGCCTTCATGGCCGGCATCCGCTCCCTGGCCAGCGACCACGTCGACGAGCAGATCGTGGAGACGGTCATCCGCCTGGCGCACACCCTGCAGATGACCGTCACCGCCGAAGGCATCGAGACGGCCGACCAGGCCGGCCGCCTCGCGTCGCTGGGCTGCGACCTCGGTCAGGGCTGGCACTTCGGCCGCCCCGTGACCGCCGGCGAGATCCCCTCCCGCTGAGGGCCTACTTCAGGACCTCGCGCAGACGGGGCGCGAAGGTGGCCGGGTCCTCCACGAAGGCGATGTGCCCGCCCGGGAACACGGCGCGGTCCGTGCCCAGCTCCGTGGCCAGGGCGGCCGACGTCCGGTCACAGATCTGACCGGTGGAGGCCTCCCCGACGGCGACGACGATCCGTACACCGGACGAACGCAGCGCCGCGAGATCCGGCTGGAACAGGGTGGTGCCGCGCATCTCGTGCAGGAACCAGAACCGCTCGTCGGCCTCCTGCTGGGCGTCCGGCTGGGGCGGCGCGGCCGAGGGGTCCATCGGGATGTTGGCGTTGACCAGGAACTTCATCCAGGCGCCGGGCACGTCGCCGGACGCGTAGGTGGCGATGATGTCCTCGATCGCCACCCGCTGCCCGGCGGCGTCGGGCAGGAGCTCCGTCACCGGCGGCTCGTGGGCGACGAGCGTGTGCAGCACGCCGGGATGCGACTGCGCCAGCGCCAGCCCGGTGACGGCGCCGCCGCTCGTGCCGAAGACGGCGGCGGGACCGGCGTCCAGGTGGGCGATCAGCGCGGCCAGGTCGGCCGCGCGCAGCTGCGGGGTCGAGTCCGCGTCCGGGTCGTCGGGGACGCTGCCGCCGACGCCTCGAGGGTCGGTCGTGAGGACGGTATGGTCGGCGGCGAGCAGGTCGGCCAGCGGCGCGAGGAACCTGGTGCCCATCGGGGCGCCGGCGAGCACCAGCAGCGGACCCCGGCCGCGCACCTCGTAGTACAGGGTGGCGTCGGGCACGCGCAGCGTGTGGTTCATGAACTCCTCCAGACAAGGCGGTGGGAATGTCAGTCGGAACATCGGTCGACAGTGAGACCGGCGCCGGGGCGCAGAATCGTCGCGATCCCGCCGACGAGTTCACGAGACTGGTCGAGCCGCTGCGGGCGCAGCTGCACGCGCACTGTTACCGGATGCTGGGATCGGTCCACGACGCCGACGACGCACTGCAGGACGCGCTGCTGCGGGCGTGGCGCGGGATCGGCGCGGTCAAGGAGCAGGGGTCGCTGCGGGCGTGGCTGTACACCGTCGCCACCCGCACCTGCCTGGACCTCGCCGCGGCCCGGGGGCGGCGGGCGCTGCCGATGGATCTGGGGCCGGCCAGCGAACGCGTCGAGCTCGCGCCCGCCCCGCTGACCGAGGTGGCGTGGCTGGAGCCCTACCCGGAGGCCGTCTATGAGCGGCGCGAGACCGTCGAGCTGGCGTTCGTCGCGGCCCTGCAGCACCTGCCGGGCAACCAGCGGGCGGCGTTGCTGCTCTTCGACGTGCTGGGCTTCTCCGCCGCCGAGATCGCCGCGATGATGCGGACCACGCCCACCTCGGTGAACTCGGCGCTGGCCCGGGCCCGCCGGCTCGTCGCGGACCGCGTGCCGGCGCCGACCCAGCAGCGGACCCTGCGCGACGTCGGCGACGCGCGGGTCCGGGAGCTCGTCACCCGCTACACGACGGCGATGGAGCGCGGCGACACGGCCGGCCTCGTCGCGCTGGTGACGCAGGACGTGACCTGGTCGATGCCGCCGCTGCCGCACTGGTACCGCGGGAAGGCCGCGATCGAGTTCGCCGCCGAGCTGCCGCTGAAGCGCTGCGGCTCATGGCGGCACCTGCCGGCGACGGCGAACGCCCAGCCCGCCGTCGCCTGCTACCTGCGCGACGGCGGGACGGGCCCGCACCGCGCCTGGTCGGTCAGCGTGCTGACCCTGCGCGGCGACCGGATCAGCGCGATCACGTCGTTCATCGGCGAGGACCACTTCGGCCGCCTCGGGCTGCCGTTGACGCGCTGACCGTCACACACTGCTGCGGCGCAGGCGGATCCAGCGGTACCCGTAGCCGGCCAGCCGCAGCGCGGTGAAGTCGCCGGCGGGGTCGTACTCCCGGTCGGCGAACACGTCGTTGGGCAGGTGCGTCTCCTTGGCGAGGTCGCCGAGGTCGACGACGGCGTCCTCGGTGCCCAGGTTGTGCAGGAACAGCACCGAGCCGGTCGGTCCGTCGGCCCGGTGGGCGAGGACCCCCGGCGGCAGCGGCCGGTCGACGCACGTACACACGCCGCTGCCGACCTCCGGAATCTCCCGGAGGGTGCGGATCATCCGCTCGAACCACGCCAGCAGCGACCGGTCGTCGTGCCGCTGGGCGGTGACGTTGACCTTCTCGTAGCCCCACTCGCCCTTGCTGATGACCGGGCGGATGGGCTCGGCGTCGCTGAACCCTCCGTTCTTCGCGAACGACCACTGCATCGGGGTGCGGATGGCGTACCGGCCGGTCTGGGTCAGGTCCTCCCCCATGCCGATCTCCTCGCCGTACCGCAGCACCGGGGTGCCCCGCAGCGTGAACTGCAGCGAGTAGGCCAGTTCCAGGCGGCTCCGGTCGTTGCCGAGCATGGGCGCGAGACGGCGGCGGATGCCCCGGTCGTACAGCCGCATGTCCTCATCGGGGCCGAACTGCGCGAACACGTCCTCGCGCTGCTCGGCGGTGAGCCGGGACAGGTCGATCTCGTCGTGGTTGCGCAGGAACGTCGCCCACTGCCCGCCCGGCGGCAGCTTCGGCGTGGTCCGCAGCCACTCGATGACCGGCTCCGGGTGCTGCCGGGCCAGCGCGAGGACGAGGCGGCCGTTGAGCATGAAGTCGAACAGCATGTGGATGCGGTTGCCCGACCCGCCGGAGTCGCCGAAGTACTCCGGCAGCTTCTCCGGCTCCACGTTCGCCTCGGCGAGCAGCACCGCGTCGCCGCGCCGCCACTGGATGTGCTGCCGCAGCTCGCTGAGGTAGTCGAAGTCCATCGGGCTTTCAGGGACGCCGGGCTCCGTCAGCTCGATGATGAACGGCACCGCGTCCATGCGGAACCCCGCGACGCCGAGCTGGATCCAGAACGCCAGGATCTTCTTCACCTCGGCCCGCACCAGCGGGTTGGCGAAGTTGAGGTCCGGCTGGAAGTCGTAGAAGCGGTGGTAGTACCAGGCGCGGGCCTTGCGGTGGTACGTCCACGTCTCCTTCTGCTCGCCGGGGAACACCATCCCCTGGTAGCGGTCGGACGGCTCCGTGTCGGACCACACGAACCAGTCGCGGTACGGCGAGTCCTTCGACGCGACCGCCGACTGGAACCACGGGTGCTCGTCCGACGTGTGATTCACCACCAGGTCGATGATGACCTTGATCCCGCGGTTCGCCGCTTCGTGCAGCAATTCGGCGAAGTCGCCCAGCGTGCCGAGCCGGGGATCGACGTTGTAGAAGTCCGTGGCGTCGTACCCGTCGTCCTTGCCGGGTGTCGGATGGATCGGATGCAGCCACAGACAATTGATCCCGAGCCTGGTCAGGTAGTCGAGGCGGCTGATGAGACCTTGAAAGTCGCCGATGCCATCGCCGTTGGAGTCCTGGAACGTCTCGACGTCCAGGCAATAGATGACACTCTCGGTGTACCAGCGCTCGCCCATGTGGTCCGGGGTTACCGAATCGGGCTTCACGCAAACGCGCGCTTGCGTGCCCCCGCCCCGACCGCGAGGATGGCTCCCGGGGGGCTGATGGTCGACTTCGCCGGCGCGCTACGTGACGCCATCCAGGCACGGGGCCTGGGACTGGAACGCATCCAGGAGCGGCTTCGCGCCGAGGGATATTCAGTGAGTCTCGCCACGTTGAGTTACTGGCAGACCGGACGCAGCCGTCCCGAGCGGCGTGAGTCCCTGGCCGCCCTCGCCGAGCTCGAGAAGATCCTGGAGGTCGAGCCGGGGTCCCTTGCCGCCCTCGTGGGGCCGCCGCGCCCGCGCGGCCGGCACCTGCACAAGAGCCAGGAGGCGCCCGGCCTGGGTGCGTTCTGGTCCGAGCAGGACCTCATCACCGACCTGGCGCAGGGTGTCGACACCCGCTGGGACGAGCGGCTGACCCGGCTCAGTCAGCACGACCGGGTCAACGTCGGGCCGGAGCGCGAGGAGGTGTCGTTCCTCGTCCGGCAGGTGTTACGGGCCGAGGCCGACGGTCCCGACCGGTATGTCGTGATCGTGCGCCTCGACGAGCTGGAGCACCCGCTCCCGCTGATCACCGCGGTCCGCAACTGCCGCCTGGGCCGGGTGGTCGAGCACGTGGAAAGCGCGTTTCTCCTGGCGGAGCTGCTCTTCGACCGCCCGCTCGCCAAGGGAGAGACGGTCATCACCGAACATGCGCTACATAATTATCCGCCGTTTCCGACCGCGACCAATTATGAGCGCAAGTTTCGGCTTCCAGTGCGTGAATACGTGCTCGAGGTGTGTTTCGACCCGGCAGCGCTGCCGCGGGCCGTCTATCAGTTCCAGCAGATGGACGGCCAGACCGAACAGGTGACCCCTAACGAGGTCGATGTGGGCAATTCAGTCCACGCGATCGCACTGGACTACGGCCCGGGTCGTTACGGGTTCCGATGGGACTGGGACTGAAGTTCCTGCTGCTCAGATCGTCTTGGGCAGCTGGGAACAACGGGGCGCCGGTGTGACCAGCGCCCCGCCTCTGTTCCCGGACATTACCGGCGTCACCATCTGAACGGCTGGGATGTCGCCGCGACGGTAAGGGTGGAACGCATGTGCCGCCTCCACAAGGAAGTCGTTTTCCTTGCCAACGACGTTAATGGCGGCCCACGACCGACCGGAAGATCTGTCCCCCGCTTAACAGTTAACCCTCGACCCCACCGCGCCGTTAACAGTTAAGTATTGGAAATAGACCGTTCACGAAGCGACCAAGCCCTCCGCCACCCCACCCACCCACAGTTCAGAGCCCCAACGGCCGGGTGGCCCCTGCCACCTCGGTTATGTCGACTCGCTCCGCTCCCCGACATAACCGAAATTTCGGTTATGTCCGCAGCGCGGACATAACCGAGAAGACAGCTGGCGAGGCCGACACGATCCCGCCCGCTGCGCCACATCACCCCGCGCTGCCTGGACACCCCCCCCCGAGCAGCCGGCGATCACGCGTCTGCGACGCACACCGGACCGGCTGATCCAAGGACGGATCTGGTCGCGCGGGCAGCCAGAACCGTCCTTCGATCAAGCACTCGGGGCCGGCAACGGCAGTGCTGCCGTGACGCACGCCCGACCAGTTGATCCAAAGACGGGATACGGCGGCGCGATCCGGCGGCGGCGCGGTGGCCGTGACCGCACATGATCGAGCGCCCGAGACCGGCGGCGACGCTGCGACGTGCGCCCGACCGCGTGATCCAAGGACGGACCTGGTCGTGCGGGCGGCCAGGACTGTCCATCGATCAAGCGCTCAGGGCCGGCGACGGCAGTGCTGCCGTGATGCACGCCCGACCAGTTGATCCAAAGACGAGGTCCGGCGGTGGGCCGTGACCGCACTTGACCGAGCGGCCGAGACCGGCAGCGACGCTGCGACGTGCGCCCGACCGCGTGATCCAAGGACGGACCTGGTCGTGCGGGCGGCCAGGACTGTCCATCGATCAAGCGCTCAGGGCCGGCAACGGCAGTGCTGCCGTGATGCACGCCCGACCAGTTGATCCAAAGACGAGGTCCGGCGGTGGGCCGTGACCGCACTTGACCGAGCGGCCGAGACCGGCAGCGACGCTGCGACGTGCGCCCGACCGCGTGATCCAAGAACGGACCTGGTCGTGCGGGCGGCCAGGACTGTCCATCGATCAAGCGCCCGGGAGCCAGCAACGGCAGTGCTGCCGCGATGCACGCCCGACCAGTTGATCCAAAGACGGATCCTGCGGCGATGGCCGTGACCGCACATGATCGAGCGGCCGAGGCCGGCGGCGACGCAGCGACGTGCGCCCGACCGTGTGATCCAAGAACGGATCTGGTCGCCCGGGTGACCAGGGCTGTCCTTCGATCAAGCACTCGGGGGCCAGCAACGGCAGTGGTGCCGTGACGTGCGCCGGACCAGTTGATCGAGCACCCGAGACCGGCGGCGACGCTGCGATGTGCGCCCGACCGCGTGATCCAAGGACGGATCTGGCGGTGTGGGTGGCCAGGGCTGTCCTTCGATCGTGTGGTGAACGGCGTCGGCTTGGGTGGGCCCGCACGCTGCGGTCCGTGGGCGGGGTGGGCGACCACCGGATGCGGCGCGGATGCGGCGCTTGGCCTGGCTCGCGTCTCGGCGCGGGCAGTGCGTCGCGGAGCGGCGCATTGGGGTGCGGGTGAGAATCCCCGCCGGGACCCGCCGCG